>JAAYUG010000122.1 GCA_012517825.1 Bacteroidales bacterium
GATATCGAGGGTTCCGTTTAGAAAGCGCGATCCGGCACAACCGGTACCGTATTTGTCAATGGCCTTTTTGGCGGCTTCCTTGATTTTGGGGTGATTGGTAAGACCCAGGTAGCTGTTGGATCCGAACATAAGAACCTTTTTCCCTTCGATAATGACTTCGGTATCCTGTTCTGATTCAATCGGGCGGAAGTAGGGGTAGATACCTGCCGCCTGGGCCTTCTGAGGCATGTCATATAATCTGGTACGATCCTGTAAAATTCCCATAAATTGTTACGATAAGGTTAATTTTGGTAAAAAAATGTTAAATAACACAAGGTGCAAATATACATATTCAAATTAAATACGGATAGATTTTGCGGAGTTCATTGCATTTGCAATGATAGAACAGCCTGTTGGGAGTTTATACGGGGTTTCACCCCGAACCCTGAGTTACTTTTTTGTCAGCTACACAAAAAAGTAACCAAAAAAAGTCTCCACGATTGAAGGCTGAGGCCTCTTCGGAAGGTACCCCAACTATCGTCCATAACCAACCCGGCCTCAGCCCGCACCAATCGTGGACGTCCCCCCACAGGCTTGCTAAGGGCCAGAGCAAGAGCTTAATCCCGTTTCTGAAAAGGAATTTCTTTCCTGAACGTAAATCCAAAGCGCGCTGGCATCCGGGCAAACCCCGCTGAAACGAAGTGGAAGCGGCATGAAAGGCGATTCATGCATGACCAATGCATGAATCGGGCATATCAAGGAAAGAAAGGAAGTGGGGTTAAAGGGGCGAAGCCCTTTGACTAATCCCTATTCTGACATTCTTAACTGGTACTTATACACCGCATATTGTTTCCCCAGCCGGTAATATTTCTGGGCCATGGACTGTTCTCCGGTTTGCCGGTACACCCGGCTCAGGGCAAAATAGGCCATGGTACGTACCGATTCGTCGTACCGATTGAATTGTCCTGTTAACCGGATTCCGGCTTCAAGGTATTTTTTGGCGCTTTCAGGCCTGTGCAGGACGCGGTCTTCGTAAATTCCCCTGAAAATCAGATATTTCATGCGGTGAAAGTTGTTTTTCCTGCCTGCCTGAGACAATTTCGCAATGAGGGAATCGGCTTCCTCAAAATGGCCATTGATAAAAAGCGACTCAATGTGTACGCCAAGGTAATAGGTATTATCGGGGTACAGTGCCCGGAGGCGGGAAGTCAGCATGGCGGCCAGCTGCGGCTGATCTTCGTAATTGAGGTAGATCAGGGAAAGATAGAACAGAGCTTCGGCCCTTAGAAAAATGCAATGCGAGGCGGCATATTTCAGCTGTTCCAGTCCTGTTTTCTTACTTCCTTTCGGAAAAAGAGATGCAACGGGCTTATAAACGGGATGGGCTTCCGGATAGGCTTCGCGGTAGTAATTGTATAAACCGGTTGTAAAGTAAAATTCGCTGAACTGGTCCATCAGGTGAAATCCTTTGGCCACCTGACGGTAGAGGGCTGATGCGCCCAGGGCAACCTTCATTGTTTCTCCGTTATCGACATACACCAGGTTGATCATGGCGCGGGCCAGCATATCAAAGGAAACTCCCTCCAGATCGTCCGGATTGCGGTCAAGGTAAACCTGGCAGCGGTTGACAGCTTCCGAGCAGAGGGCGATATATTGATCGGTTTCATCTGTGCCGGTAATAAGCGGGAAATTGTTGTGGTACTGCCACAAAGCCTTTAGCAGAGGCACCACAGGGTGGTCAGGTACTTGCTGTTCAATGTGAGAAATCAGGACAAGGGCTGTGTCGAACCGGTAGTTGTATATCAGCCGTACGGCAGGTTCAATTTCTGAAAGCAGGGGATGGGAAGGCAGAAGCCGCACCTGCGCCGTGGCGTTTACCAGGGAACAGGCTGTAAGGCCAAACAGCAGGGTTATTTTCCTCAGGCGTTTCATGCCGATAAAAGCCCGAAATTACGAAATTAACCGTAAATTGCACCGGTTCTAATCGGTAAAGTATGGTTCAGATCGGCGATGTCATCATCAGTTCGGATGTTCTGGAACGGATGTTTGTATGCGATGTGGGAAAGTGCCATGGGGCGTGCTGTATTATCGGTGATTCAGGGGCGCCGCTGGATGCCGGGGAAGCAGGGATTCTGAAAGCTGAGTACCCGCGTTTTAAGGAGTTTCTGAGGCCGGAAGGTATAGAAACCATTGAAAAACTGGGTACGTCGGTGATTGATTCTGACGGCGACTGCGTGACTCCGCTGGTTGACAACAAGGAATGCGCCTATGTGGTATTTGACGGGGAAATTGCCCGGTGCGGTATTGAGCTGGCATGGAAAGCGGGGAAAACCAGTTTCCGTAAGCCGGTATCCTGTCATTTGTACCCGGTACGTCTTACGAAATACCATTCCTTTATAGCGGCCAACTACCATCGGGCTGATTTTTGTGCTCCGGCCCGGCTGTTGGGGGAGAAACTGCAGGTGCGGGTGTATGCCTTTCTGAAAGAAGCCCTCATCAGGCGCTTCGGGGAGAATTTTTACCGTGAGCTGGAGGAAGCAGCAAAGGATGAGTAGAAATAAAAAAAATATCAGCCGGTTGACACTGCGCCAACCGGCTGATATTTTTTTATCCATCAACCCCACCCTCTTTCGGTCCTCTGTAAGAATCGAAATTCAATCAAATCGATAAAAAAATTGAATAATTATGAAAAAAATGGGGTAGGGTTAACAAAAAGTAAAAAGATTATGAAAAAAAATACAAAAAATAGGGGGTCGTATTGAAAAAGAATATACATTTGCCATGTAAATTTAAAACTAATTCATTATGGCTACACTTCGTTTTCTGGCCCTGGAGGAAGTCCTGAGGCGCAAACCTGTGAAAATTGAAATTCCAAAGGAAAAAATCTCATCCTATTACGGGATCAATGTGTTTGATCGCAGCAAAATGCAGAAATACCTTTCCAAGGAGGCATTTGAGGCTGTGATGATGGCCATTCAGAAAGGAACACGCATTGACCGCAGGATGGCTGATCAGGTTGCCGCCGGTATGAAGGCCTGGGCCATGGAAATGGGTGCAACACACTACACCCACTGGTTTCACCCCCTCACAGAAGGAACCGCCGAAAAACATGACGCCTTTATTCAGCATGATGGCCAGGGCGGGGTTATTGAAGAATTCTCGGGCAAATTGCTTGTCCAGCAGGAACCCGATGCCTCGAGCTTTCCCAGCGGCGGAATTCGCAACACCTTCGAAGCCCGTGGCTATACCGCGTGGGACCCTTCTTCGCCGGCTTTTATTGTTGACAACACCCTGAGCATTCCTACCATATTTGTATCATACACAGGAGAAGCCCTTGATTACAAGACTCCTTTGTTAAAGACCCTTGCCCTGGTTGATAAGGCCGCTACCGAGGTATGTCACTACTTTGACCGTAGTGTAAACCACGTGAATGCCTACCTGGGTTGGGAACAGGAGTATTTTCTTGTGGATGAGGCGCTGGCCATGGCACGTCCTGACCTGGTGCTTACCGAACGTACCCTTCTCGGTCATGCTTCGGCCAAGAACCAGCAGCTGGAAGACCAGTATTTCAGTTCCATTCCCGAACGGGTAAAGTGCTTCATGCAGGATATTGAAATTGAAGCGTATAAATTGGGCATTCCCATTAAAACCCGCCATAACGAGGTGGCTCCCAACCAGTTTGAAATTGCTCCCATCTATGAGGAATGCAATCTGGCCGTTGACCACAACCTGCTGATGATGGATCTGATGAAGAAAATTGCCCGCCATCACAATTTCAAGGTTCTCTTCCACGAAAAGCCGTTCAAAGGTGTGAATGGTTCGGGCAAGCACAACAACTGGTCGCTGATTACCGATACAGGCATCAATCTTTATTCTCCGGGGAAAACCCCCAGGACCAACCTGATGTTCCTCACCTTTATTGTGAATACGGTGAAGGCTGTTTACGAACATGCCGACCTGCTGCGGGCTTCCATAGCTTCGGCGGGCAATGCACACCGGCTGGGAGCCAATGAAGCTCCGCCCAGCATCATTTCCGTTTTTCTCGGGTCAGAAGTGTCAAAAATGCTCGATCAGATTGAAACTTCGGTCAAGGACAGGAAAATGACGGCGGATGAAAAGACCGAACTGAAGCTCAATATCGGCAAGATACCACAGATTCTGCTCGACAATACCGACCGCAACCGTACCTCGCCCTTTGCTTTTACCGGTAACCGGTTTGAATTCAGGGCCGTTGGCTCATCGGCCAACTGTGCTGCCGGTATGATTGTGCTCAACACGGCCGTGGCTGACCAGCTGATCCAGTTCAAAAAGGACGTGGATGCTCTGAAATCCAAAGGGATGAAGAAAGATGAGGCCATTTTCCACGTGCTCCGGAAGTACATTATTGAATCGAAAAACATCCGGTTTGAAGGGAACAACTACAGTGAGGAATGGAAGCAGGAAGCCGCCCGTCGGGGGTTGAAGAATGTGAGCGATGTACCGGAAATGTTCGATGCGTACCTTACGCCAAAGTCGGAAGACCTGTTCCTGCGCAATGGCATTTTCAACAAAAAGGAACTGGAGGCCCGTACTGAAGTGCGCCTTGAAACCTATGTCAAACAGGTACAGATTGAAGCACGGGTGCTGGGCGACCTGGTCAACAACCACGTTATTCCTGTGGGCATTGACTATATGACTTCCCTGATCCAGAATGTGCAGGGCCTTAAGGAAATTTATTCAGAAAAGGAATTCCGTGAACTGGCCAGCGTCAGGCTGGAAGTGATCAAGGAAATTTCGAGCTACATTACCATTATCAAGACCAAGGTGCGCGATATGATTGAAGAGCGCAAAGTGGCCAATAAAATTGAGGATATACGCAAACGGGCGGACCACTATTCAAAGAAAGTGTTTCCATACTTCGATGAAATCCGTTATTACGTTGATAAGCTGGAACTTCTTGTTGACAATGAACGGTGGCCTCTGCCCAAGTACAGAGAATTGCTCTTTAC
>JAAYUG010000123.1 GCA_012517825.1 Bacteroidales bacterium
TTCGCCAAAAGGAATTTTTAGTTCGGTAATGTTACAGTCGCTTCATATTCAGAATTATGCACTGATCAGTTCCCTGGATATGGAGTTTAGCAGGGGACTTACAACCATCACCGGAGAAACCGGAGCCGGCAAATCAATTCTTCTCGGTGCTTTGTCCCTTATTCTTGGCCAGAGGGCTGAAACAGAAGTGCTTCGCGATAAAACCCTCAAATGCATTGTGGAAGGCACTTTTTTTATCGGCGATGCCAGGCTGGAACCGTTTTTCGAACAGAATGATCTGGATTTCCAGTCAGTTACGGTATTGCGGAGGGAAATCAACCCTAATGGAAAATCAAGGGCCTTTATCAATGATACACCCGTAACGCTTGCCGTTTTGCGTGAGTTAGGGCTTCAGCTGGTCGATATTCATTCCCAGCATGAGAATCTGGAATTAAATACACGGCATTTTCAGTTGCGGCTGGTTGACCTTGTTGCCGGAACCCAGGCAGATCTGGAAGACTATCTGAAAGAATACCGGCGTTTCAGAAACCTGGAAGATGAGCTTCACCAGTTGAAAGATGATATGAGCCGCACTAAGGCCGATCTGGATTATTATGTTTTTCAGTACCAGCAACTGGAAGATGCGAAGCTCAGAGAAGGGGAACTGGAAGAACTGGAAGAGGAGCAGAAAAAACTCAGCCATGCTGAAGATCTGCGCGCCTCGCTGGGAAGAACTTCCGATATACTCAGCGGAGAAGGTGCTTCGGTGCTTCAGGGCATACGAGAGGCCCTGTCGCTGCTATCCAAGGCCGAAACCTACTATCACAAGGCCGGAGCTCTCCACCAGCGGCTTGAATCGGTTTATATTGAGCTGAAAGACCTGGCATCTGAAGCCGAACGTATAGCCAGTGAAACGGAGCTGGATCCAGCCCGGCTCGAATTCGTTAACCAGCGCCTGGATTTGCTTTATGAACTGTTGCAGAAACACAGGGTTAACTCACTGCAGGAGCTGATTGCTCTGCGAGACAGCCTGAAATTGAGGATAGGAAATATTACTTCTTCCGATGAACGTCTGGAGGAACTGGAAAAGGAATATGAACGGCTGAAGGCGTCCCTGATGGCAAAAGCCGATGCGCTCAGCACGGCCCGCAGAAAAGCCATACCCGGCATCGAAACCACCGTAATGAGTATTCTGAAAGACCTTGGCATTCCCAACGCCAGGTTTGTTATTACCTGCGAGAAAACTGCTGAACTCACTCCGTCAGGAACCGATCGGATCGGGTTCCTGTTTTCTGCAAACCGCTCCTCGGAGCCTATGGAAGTTTCAAAAGTTGCTTCGGGCGGAGAAATATCCCGGTTGATGCTGGCTCTTAAGTCCATCATGGCTCAGTCGGTTACTGTACCTACCATCATCTTTGATGAAATTGATGCCGGGGTGTCGGGCGAAATTGCTTTCAAAATGGGGAACCTGATTCAGCGAATGGCAGAACATCTTCAGGTAATCAATATAACCCATTTACCGCAGATTGCAGCCAAAGGCCACACCCATTTTCTCGTGTACAAAAAAGACCAGAAACAGGAAACCAATACCTACATTAAAGTACTCAAACCGGAAGAGCGAATTGCTGAGATTGCCAAAATGCTGAGCGGGGACAAGGTTACGGATGCTTCCCTTGAAAATGCCAGGGAACTGCTCGGTGTAAAGGCAAAAATGAACTAAATGTGTGGTTTGTTTGTTGATTACCATTTTACATATACAAAAACGGTTTTTTTATGGCGTACAATCTTTTAAAAGGGAAAAAGGGTATCATATTTGGCGCCCTGAACGACATGTCGATTGCGTGGAAGGTGGCGGAACGCTGCCATGAGGAAGGGGCAACGTTTGTGCTCAGCAATACTCCCGTTGCCCTTCGTTTTGGAACCCTTGACAAACTGGCTCAGATGACAGGGTCGGTCATTATTCCTGCCGATGCTACCAGTGTGGAAGATCTGACAATGGTCTTCACCAAAGCCATGGAGGTTCTTGGCGGGAAAATTGACTTTCTTCTGCATTCCATCGCCATGTCGCCCAATGTTCGGAAAGGAAGGGAATACGACGATGTTGACTATGATTATTTTTTAAAGACGCTTGATATTTCAGCACTTTCATTCCATAAAATGCTTCAGGTAGCCCGGAAACTGGATGCTATCAATGAATGGGGTTCAGTGGTTGCCCTCTCTTATATTGCCGCCCAGAGGACCCTGGTGGGGTACAATGACATGGCCGATGCAAAGGCCCTCCTGGAATCCATAGCCCGGAGTTTCGGATACATTTACGGACGGGACAAAAAAATACGGGTGAATACCATTTCCCAGTCACCTACTGTTACAACGGCAGGCAGTGGAATTAAAGGCATAGATACCCTTCTCGACTGGTCTGAACGCATGTCACCCCTCGGAAATGCCACGGCCGATGAATGTGCAGATTATTGCATCACTTTGTTCTCAGACCTTACCCGGAAAGTTACCATGCAGAATCTTTATCACGACGGTGGTTTTTCGAGCATGGCCATGAGCCGGGCTGCCATTACCCAGTACAGCAAGAGTTTCGAGGATTGTGACTAAATCCCTGATTGACCCCGAAGTTTTGGGTTAAGTGTCAGCACAGCAATAAATGGCTGGTACAGAAAATTCCTGCAGAGGATGCAGAAAAACAAAAACTTGAACTAGCGCAATAAGGTAGATTTTTTGATTTCTTGAAAAAATCCCTTACGTTTGGCTATTCAAAGCCTTTTGCTTATGGCAGCATTTTATATCGTACTGCTGGTACTTTTTTATGTTTTCACACCGGCACTGATTCTTTATCTCTGCCGTAAGTTTCCCTGGATCAATAAGCTGGGAGCGGTAGTGGTGGCTTATATAATTGGCCTTGTAGCAGGTAATATGGGTATTCTGCCTGAGGGTGCCGATAAAGTTCAGAATACCATTATGAGCATTACCATTCCTCTGGCTGTCCCGTTGCTGCTGTTTTCATCCGATATCAGAACCTGGTTCCGTCTGGCAGGAAAAACCGTCATATCCCTGTTTCTTGGCACCATTATGGTGGTCGCCACCGTCATTGCCGGATATTTTATTTTCAGGACTCCTGCAATAAACGATTTCTGGAAAGTCAGCGGTATGCTGGTAGGTGTCTATACCGGAGGAACCCCGAATCTTGCTTCTATTGCCCTGATGCTCAATGTGGATCCAAATACCTACATCATTACCCATACCTATGATCTTTTTGTCGGAAGCGTTCATTTGCTGTTTCTGATGACAGTAGCACGGAGCTTCTTCGGACTCTTTCTGCCGCCCTACCGTTTTCTGAAACCTGAAGACAGGAATTTTTCCCTTTCGGACGGGAAAAACCCATATGAAGGAATTTTCCGTCGGAAAGTGTTTGTGCCTCTCCTCAGAGCCTTTGGAGTAGCAGTACTTATTTTTCTGCTGGGTGCACTCCCGACTTTGTTTCTGAAACAGGAACATCAGATGGTGGTTATTATTCTGGTTATAACCACACTCGGTATCCTGGCTTCCCTGGTTCCGTGGATTAACAAAACGGAAAAAACGTTTGAAGCAGGCATGTATCTGATTCTTATATTCTCTGTTACGGTTTCTTCCATGGCCGATATTCAGAAGTTCTCAATTCAGTCAGCTCCGATTTTGTATTATATAGTATTCGTCATCTTCGGTTCCTTGCTTTTTCAGGCACTTATCAGCTATTTTTTCCGTATAGATACTGACACCATGCTAATAACATCCACAGCCCTGATCTGCTCACCGCCCTTTGTACCGGTTGTGGCGGGTGCCCTGCGCAACAAAGAAATTATTATTACCGGCATTACTATTGGTATTATCGGATATGCCATTGGGAATTACCTGGGTTTTTTTGTTGCCCGGTTTTTGTCGGCTTATTGAAGAACAACCCAGTTTTCCAGCGGATCTTGAGAAACAAAAGTGTCTCCGTTGCAAACCAGCGGATGCTGGTCTCTTTCTTCTTTGCTGATAATAAATGCCGAGCGGTTGGTAATTCCCCGCAATACAAATGCCTGAAAGGCTTCGTTGGTAAGAACATCAAAGTAGGAAACCATGCGTCCCTGATGGGTAGGATCATTCACAATCACTGAAATGTCGGAATAGGTTTCCGTGCCAACGTGTTTTCCCAGCAGCTGACCCTCAGTAACCTTGTCGCCAATTTGCAGGTTGACAGCCAAATTAATATGGAATATCTGAAACCGGAAAGCAGGATATTTTTCCGAAACGATTTCTATTTTGGTGCCTGTCCATTCCTGTTCAACCCGCGTGATTTCTCCGTTAACCGGGCAGAAAATTTTGACATCTGACCAGTTGACAGTATCCGATGGCTGAAAGTAATGTTTCATGCTCCGGCAATGTTCAAAAGCATCGGAATAGTCATGGCCTACCGACGACCGGAAACGGGAAACCCTGTATATTTTCCCGATTTCGATGTAATTGGTACTGATAAACTGAGGAACCCCGTTCTTGTCAATATCCCAGACATCGGAAGCTGCCGGCTCCCTGTCTTTTTCCTTTTTGCAGCCTACTGCCATCAGCAGGCAGAGTGTTAAAATGAAGGGAAAATTCTTCATACGACATTCATTTAGTGATACTTGAATCTGTTCCGGCAAAGGCACAGGGGAAACCATATGCCCATATAAGAGACAGGAAAACCTGTAGTTGGGTGATTTCTAAATGTGTATAAAGGTACTAAATTTTCAGGATAAAGATTTCTCTGTTGTAAAGTATGCAGATTCGTATCTTTTCATAAGGAAGGAATTTGTAATTTTCGAACGATCGGAAAAAGACTATGGCGGGAAATATTCTTATCAAAAACATCAGGGAGATTCTGGTCACAGACGTGCCGGCAGATGGGCCACTTAGAGGGGTGGCCATGAATCGTCCCGGAAGGTTTCCTGATGCGTGGATAATGATCAGGGACGGTCGTATAGAACGGATCGGAAACATGAAGGATTTTCCGGGGCACAAAGAAACGGAAGAATTCCGGCAGATTGATGCATCGGGGAAATATGTCATTCCTGCTTTCTGTGACTCTCACACGCACATCGTTTATGCAGGCAGCCGGGAACAGGAATTCGTTGATAAACTTTCAGGGCTTTCGTACGAAGAGATTGCCTTGAGGGGAGGAGGTATTCTTAACTCCGTTGCTCTTTTGCGCAGGACGCCGGAGGAAGAATTATACCGGCAGGCGTATCTGAGGGTCAGGGAGGTAATGCGGCAGGGAACAGGTTCTCTTGAAATTAAGAGCGGATATGGGCTTACCCCTGAAGATGAACTGAAAATGCTTCGGGTAATCAGAAGGTTGAAAGAGACTACACCCCTTGCCATAAAAGCCACTTTTCTCGGTGCCCATGCCATACCTGAAGAACATCGCAACAACAGGGAAGAATATATCCGGATACTGCTTTTTGAGATGATACCGGCTGTTGCATCAGAAGGCCTTGCTGATTTTATTGATGTTTTTTGCGACACAGGTTTTTTTACACCGCAAGAAACCGAGCGGATCCTGATGACAGGGATAAAGTACGGATTACGACCAAAAATTCATGCCAATGAACTGGATAATTCGGGAGGGGTGCAAACCGGAGTGAAATACGATGCCCTTACGGTTGACCATCTTGAGCGGATTGGCAGGGAAGAGCTGGACGCTCTCGAAGCTTCGGAGACCATTGCTACGGTTCTTCCCGGGGCTTCTTTCTTCCTTTCTCTTCCTGATCCTCCGGTTCGGGAAATGATTCGGAGGAATATTCCCGTTGCGTTGGCTTCTGATTATAATCCCGGTTCATCTCCGTCTGGTAATATGAAACTGATGATGTCACTGGCCTGCATCCGTTGGAAAATGCTCCCTGCCGAGGCACTCACTGCGGCTACGATCAATGGGGCATGGGCCATGGATGTTGCTGGCGAAACAGGATCCATAGAGCCTGGTAAAAGGGCCGATATGATCATTACCAAACCCATGCCTTCCTTTGAATTTTTCCCGTATGCGTTTGGTTCTGACCTGATCGATATGGTAATACTTGGCGGTGAAATAGTGCCTGGCTGAAGCCGGGAAATAAAAACAAGCAAACAGGAGGAAATTTTATGCAGAAAATTATTGAATGTGTTCCCAATTTTTCGGAAGGACGTGACAGAAGAGTAATTGATGAGATAGCTTCGGCCATATCATCAGTTGAAGGAGCACACCTGCTGAATATTGACCCCGGAAAGGCAACAAACCGCACAGTTATCACCTTTGCGGGATCACCGGAGCCGGTTCTGGAAGCTGCCTTCCGGGCTGTGAAAAAAGCCATGGAACTCATCGACATGTCGAAGCACCATGGTGAACATCCCCGGTTCGGTGCAACCGATGTTCTGCCACTGGTACCTGTTCAGGGAATTTCTATGGAAGAAACAGCAGAGCTGGCGAGGGCATTAGGAAAGCGAATAGGAGAGGAGCTCAGCATACCGGTTTACCTGTATGAACATGCTGCCAGCTGTCCCGAGAGAAAGAACCTGGCTACGGTAAGGGCCGGTGAATATGAAGGCCTGCAGGCAAAACTTGCCGACCCTGCATGGAAGCCTGATTTCGGGCCGGCAGTATTTCTTCCCCGCACCGGAGCAATAGCCGTGGGAGCGCGTGATTTTCTGATTGCCTATAACATTAACCTGAATACAACTTCTACCCGCAGGGCAAATGCTGTGGCCTTCGATATACGGGAAAAAGGCCGCCCGAAAAGAGAAGGAAATCCGGTAACAGGAAAAATTGTCAGGGATGAACAAGGTAACCCTGTCATGATTCCCGGATCACTGCGTCATGTAAAAGCCATCGGGTGGTTTATTGAAGAGTACGGCATAGCGCAGGTTTCCTGCAATCTGACCAATATCCGGGAAACTCCCCTGCACATTGTTTTTGAAGAAGCCTGTAGCAAAGCTGAAGCCAGGGGAATGCGGGTTACCGGTTCGGAAATTGTCGGTCTGGTGCCCCTGCAATCCCTGCTCGAGGCAGGAAAATATTTTCTGCAGAAACAGAAACGATCTACTGGAGTCTCTGATGAAGAGCTTATCCGTATTGCTGTCCGTTCACTCGGTTTGAACGATTTGTATCCGTTTCGCCCGGAGGAAAAAGTGATTGAATACCTTCTTCGTGAAAAGGGTATTTCCCTTTTAAGCGATCTGACGGTTCGCGGTTTTCTTGAAGAAACGGCTTCCGAATCACCCGCTCCGGGCGGAGGCTCTGTCGCAGCCCTTATGGCAGCTGCGGGTGCATCCCTGGGCATGATGGTGGCCAATCTCTCAGCCCATAAGCCCGGATGGGATGAACGCTGGGAGGAATTTTCACAGTGGGCAGAGAAAGCAAAGGCTGTCCAGCAGGAGCTGATCCGTCTGATCGACGAAGACACAAGAGCGTTCAATGCCCTGATGGAAGCCTACCGTTTGCCAAAAAATACGGAAGAAGAAGCTGCCAGGAGAACATCGGCCATTCAGGAAGCAGTATTGCATGCCATGGAGGTTCCCCTTTGTGTAATGAAATCCGGATGGCAGGCACTTCCCGTGGTGAAGGCTATGGCGGAAACCGGAAACCCAAATTCCATCAGCGACGCAGCTGTCGGCGCACTGGCCCTGACAGCCGGCATCCGCGGCGCCCACCTGAATGTGAAAATCAATGCCTCTTCGCTGAAAGATAAAGAAAAAGCGGCGCAGATCCTTCGTGAAGCGGAAGAAATTGAAAAGCAGGCTGCGGAATACGAAAAAACCATCCTGGAGTTTGTCCGTAAAGCAATAAAGTAATGATTTTCAATCAGTAACTTTTTTTCGCTTCTACCGGGCTGAAAGAATCGCCTGATATTTAGAGGCGTTGGAAGGATCGATTTCACTGAGGATGGTTACCACCCTTCTTCCTTCATCGGGCAATGTTTCAGAAAAAACATTGATGAGTTCCTGGGATTTTGCATTCAGAACCACCTGAAGCAAATGCATGTAAGGATCGGGCTTGGTACGGTACACCTGCTGGAGAAGCCGGAGACTTTCGGCTATTTCTGCACGCCCTTCCACGGGTTTGGAACTCATAACATCCAGTCCGAGACGATGATAGCGGTACAGAAATTCGCGCACAGGCTGGTACTGCTTGTCCAGCAGGTTGTTGACCAGCCAGTACCGGTTTTTGTTTCCCTTGCCGTCAAAAGCTTTCCATCCTTTTTCCGGTGCATTCTGGGCATTCAGAACAATGTTCTCGGCTTTCTGAAAATATTCAGTACCTCCTTCCGGCGAAAAAGAATCGTAATCGAGGCCGATGATGATATAGGCATAATAGGCCAGGATGGAAGTGAGATTGGAAAGATGGGAGGTTTCAGTGAATTCAAGAGGCTGAAATTCCTGGTATCTGATATCAAAATTATCATCGAGATAATTCAGCAAAATCGAATTGTACGAACTTCCGTAAACCGGCCGTCGGCTCTGAACCTGGATGGTTCCTCTGAACTGATCGGCCGAAACCTGCTCGTTCAGATTAATGTAGATATTGCATTCAATCCGTTCCGCCGGAGCATAAACATGGCTGGTCCATGCCCGGTTGTTCATAAATTCATAAATGGCATTCTGAAGGGTCTGGAAAATCTGCTTATTGGTTCCCTGAATCTGCTGGGTAACAACCTGTACATTGCAGTTTAGCTCCTGGGCATTCAGGTGAACCAAACCTGCCAGAATGAGAATACCGGAAAAGATAATCCTTTTCATAAGAGGGAAAGTGTTTTGTTCAGTATGTCAAGCGCAACAGCTTTCTTATCCTTAAGAGAAAACTCTTCCGGAGGATGATTATTGTCGAGAATGGTAATTTTATTGGTATCGGTTCCGAAACCGGCTCCTTGGTCTTCCAGTGAATTGAGCACTATGAAATCAAAATTTTTTTTCCGCAGTTTCTGAAGTGCGTTTTCATGTCCGTTGCCGGTTTCAAGGGCAAATCCGGCAAGGATCTGTCCTGCTTTTTTACGTTTTCCTAATTCGGCGGCTATATCAGGATTGGCTTTCAGCTCGAGGGATAAGGTGTCGTGTTCCCGTTTCAGCTTGTTTTTTGATGGATTGGCCGGGGTATAGTCAGCGACGGCTGCCGCAAGAATGGCTATATCGCACCGGGGAAAAACAGCCAGGCATTTTTCGAGCATCTCACGAGCCGTAGTGACGCGGATAATTTCTATGGAAGGATGCTCCGGTGACAGGGAAACAGGGCCGCTGACAAGAATAACACGGGCTCCGGCACCGGCAAAAGCTTCGGCCAAAGCATATCCCATTTTGCCGGATGAGAAATTTCCGATAAACCGCACCGGATCAATGGGCTCATATGTTGGCCCGGCCGTGATAAGAACGGTTTTATTGTTCAGTTTTTTTTTTCTTTCCTCCTGCCGGGAATCATTCAGGAATGCGGAGACGGCCAGGAATATTTTTTCCGGCTCTTCCATACGGCCTTTGCCTTCCAGCCCGCTGGCAAGTTCCCCCGTAGCTGGTTCAATGAAATGAACTCCGTGTTTCCTGAGCAGAGCAATGTTTTCCTGTGTTGCCGGATGACGGAACATATCCAGGTCCATGGCGGGTGCAGCAAATACAGGACACCGGGCCGAAAGGTATGTTGTGAGCAAAAGATTATCAGCCAATCCGGCGGCCATTTTTGCCAGGGTATTGGCTGTGGCAGGGGCTATGATAAAAACATCGGCCCAGACGCCCAGATCAACATGGCTGTGCCAGTCACCTGTTTTGGTTTCGAAAAAATCGCAAAGCACCGGATTCCGCGAGAGTGTTGCCAGAGTAAGCGGGGTAATGAATTCTTTGGCCAGAGGCGTCATAAGAACCTTCACCTCGGCACCTTCTTTAACAAACAAACGGATCAGGGAGGCAGCCTTGTATGCAGCTATACTGCCCGTAATACCCAGCAGTATTTTCTTCCCCTTCAGCATTATGATTCGGGAGTATTCTCCTTGTGGGGATTCCTGTAATAGATTTCCCCGTTCAGGAATTCCTCAGTAGCTATCAGCGTCGGTTTGGGCAACCGCTCATAATATTTCGAAATCTCAATCTGTTCCCGGTTTTCGAATACTTCTTCCAGGTTGTCAGTGTAACTGGAAAATTCCTCCAGCTTGTGGCTCAGTTCCTGCTTGATTTCGTTGCTGATCTGATTGGCACGCTTGGCAATAATCATGACACTTTCATAAATATTGCCCGTTTTGGCATCCAGCTGATCGACGTTTCGTGTTACTGTTGTGGTGGGCGCTTTCGTTTTTCTGAAATCGTTCATAGACAAAATATAGATTGAGTTATAAATTCAATGCCTGGGCTGATTCATCGTACATCTTCTGAACTTCCTTCATGTATTTGCTTTTCGGAAATTCAGCTATAAAGGAATAATATTCATCAACCGTATTCTGAAACCGTTCCTTTTTCTTGCTTTCCACACTGTTTTTCGCCAGAAGGTAGTTTGATTTCAGGAGAAGATACATCAGTTCTTCGCGGTATTTGGTGTCGGGAAATTCGTTCAGACTGTTCCGCAAGGCTATGATGGCTGCTTTGTAATACCCGAGGTTGTAATAGAGTTTGGCATTCAGGTAAGATTTGCTGACAAGTTTTTCCCTGAGTTCCTGTATGTATTTCTGGCAGTCGCTTATGCGTTTGCTTTTAGGATACTTGTTCATGAATACCTGGAAGGCCGTAATGGCATCATAGGTGTTTTTCTGGTCAAGGCTTGGCCTGGGCGACAAGAGATAATAGCAATAGGCTACCATGTAATCTGTTTCCTCTGTAAAGAGACTCCGCGGATGCAGTTGCCCGAATTCTTCAAAATAATGGCCTGCCATCACATAATCCTGTTGTTTGAAGTAACTCCAGGCATAATAATAATCAACCGTGTCGGCTTTTAGAGAACCTTTATAGTAAGGTTTGATTTGTTCAAAAAGAGTAATGGCCTTGGTATAGTCTTCCTTGTTGTAATATTCAATGGCTTTCTGGTATTTCAGACTCAGGTCGGGGCTCTTCAGCAGTTTCTCATACTTTGAACAGGAAACAGCCATAAGAACCAAAACCGGAATAGCCAGAA
>JAAYUG010000124.1 GCA_012517825.1 Bacteroidales bacterium
AGAGGATGAACTATTTCAGGTCCGGTAGTGATTTCAAAATCAATGGTTACCGCCCATCCCACGGAAGTGGTTTCATATCCGGAATGCTGATAAACAATTTCAACGCTGTCGCGCAGAAGGGCCGAAAAGTCAGTTACGTCTGCCTGCCATTCCCACTGCCAGTCTTTTGTAAAGATGCTTCCATAGGGCGTCAGCATGCGGCTGAGTTCATAATTGTACACTTTGCCGCTTGTACCTCCGGCCTTTCTCAGATAGATCGGATCAAGGTAATCCCAGTGTGCACAGGGCAGTGAATCAGGACAACCCAGAACAACCTTCATGATGATACGGCGTACTGACACGTTTTTGTCAGGAAATTTTCCCCATGCCGGATACAGATGTATTCCCTTTGACGGATCGGTTGTTACTGTTACTCTCCTGTGCGTAACTACATGCAATACGTTTGACTGGGCATTGACTGAAAAAGGCCCCCACATAAGAACTGCAAAGAAAACAAAAGGCAGAATTTGTTTCATGGCATTGATTTTAAGCTCAAAGCATCTTTTGCGACCGAATTGATTAAAAAACATAGAGATGGTGAGAAAATTAAGTTAAGCAACACAAGCAAAAATAGCAACGTTGGTATTTCATGCAAATGAAGAAAGTCAGATTTTTCTTACAGAGAAACATGTATCTTTCGGCCATGGATGATAAAATAAAGTACAATGTAAAATGAAAAAACCATGAAAAAGCAGGTATTCCTTTTGTTGTTATGGTCGGTTTTTTTCTCGGCTACTGTAATTTCTCAGGAAGAAGACCACAGGTATGTTCCTGAAACCGACCCTCTGGTACTGGAAAAGCTGTCCAGGTGGCAGGATCTTAAATTTGGCCTTTTGATGCACTGGGGTCCATACAGCCAGTGGGGGGTTGTGGAATCCTGGTCCATTTGTCCGGAAGACGAAGGATGGTGCCGCCGCAGTATTGAAAACTACAATGAATACGTGCAGAAATACGAAGGGCTGAAAAAGACCTTCAATCCCGAAAAGTTTGATCCGGGAATATGGGCTAAGGCAGCCAGTGAGGCGGGAATGAAGTATGTGGTTTTCACCACCAAACACCACGATGGCTTTTGTATGTTTGATACAAAATATACTGACTATAAAATTACCTCGCCGGAGTGTCCTTTTCATTCAAATCCCCGGGCCAATATAGCTAAGGAGATTTTTGACGCATTCCGTAAAGAGGGATTTATGGTGGGAGCCTATTTTTCAAAGCCCGACTGGCATAGTGAATATTACTGGTGGCCCAATTTTCCGCCCCGTGACAGGAATGTAAATTATGATCCCGAAGCCTATCCGGAACGGTGGAACAAGTTTGTGGAGTACACGCACAATCAGATACTGGAGCTGATGACAGAATATGGGCCGATGGACATCCTGTGGCTTGACGGGGGCTGGGTAGCCAGAAAACCTAAAGAAATAATTCGTGAATGGTATGAAAACAAAATGAAGGAAGTATCGTCAGGCTATCTGAAAAGTCAGATCATCAATCAGGATATCCGCATGGATGAACTGGTGCAGAAATGCCGGGAGAAACAGCCGGGACTGATTGTTGTTGATAGGGCAGTATACGGAAAAAATCAGAATTACCTAACGCCTGAAAACAGGGTTCCCGCTCAGCCGCTGCCGTATCCGTGGGAATCATGCATAATTTCAGGAGGCGGATGGTCTTTTACCCCCGGTGCCAGATATATGAGCGGAAGAGAAGGAATTCATCTGCTGGCTGACATTGTCGGAAAAGGCGGGAATCTTCTGCTGAACATAGCACCCGGTCCCGACGGCACATGGCAGCAGGGCGCCTATGACCTGCTGAAGGAATATGGGGCCTGGCTTAAAGTTAACGGTGAGGCCATTTATGGCAGCCGCATTCTGCCCCCCTGCAAGGAAGGAAAGATTGTTATGACCAGAGGAAAAGACGGAAGTGCCTATTTTATTTACCTGGCTGATGAAAAGGAAGCATTGCCGGCGTCTGTAAAAATCCAGTCGCACAGGCCGGCTTCAGGGGCTTCTGTTACCCTGCTCGGTGCCAAAGGTTCCCTCTCGTGGAAACCGGTCGGAGATGGCTTTGCGGTTTCTGTACCTGAACGAATAAGGAAAAATCCTCCCTGTAAGTATGCATGGGTGATTAAAGTGAGTAAAATACAATGAGCTTTACCACATGCAGGCATCCAAGCCGACATAGTGCTTCCGATTTCCGCGATTTCTGCAAGGGATTGCTCCGGCAGGATTCACCCATTAATTCTTTTATCCGAAGATTCAGAATTACGGCAATGAAATTTCAGTCGGTGGGCACAATGCCAACCGACTGAAATTTTATATTCCTGGCAGGGATGCTGAAAAACGAAGTTATTAGATAACTCCTGTTTTACAGGCAGAGGAATTTTAATTATTCAGCTGCAATGGTAACTGAAGCTTCCGGCAGTCCGTCTGAAACAGCCTTCAGGGTGATTTTTCCTGCTTTATCCGATGCCTGAATCACCGCCAGGCAGAGCCCGTGAAAGGCTTTGCGTTCGCTGGTCTGGAATGACTCCATACTGACAGGATTTCCGTTGTCGGTTGCCCGCAGCTTCCCTGCGCCATTTACTTCAAACTTTACCAGATTGTCGGCATAGGGTACTATATTTCCCTTATCGTCCAGTATGCTGATTTTGACAAACGAAAGGTCTTTTCCGTCAGCTTTCAGTTTGGTCCTGTCAGGTTCAAGCAGAATACGGGCCGGTTTTCCGGCGGTGTGAATTTCTTTTGTGAGCACTTCCTTCCCTCCTGTGCGGGCAATAGCCTTCACTGTGCCTGGCTCCCAGGTAAGACGCCACATGAGGTGCAGGTCGTCGCCCTGTTTACGCTTTGTGCCCATCGACTTGCCGTTCAGGAACAATTCAACTTCCTCGGCGTTGGTGTAGGCCCATACATCTACCGTCTGTCCTTCCTTCCAGTTCCAGTGGGGGAATATGTGCAATACTGGGGTGTTGGTCCATTCGCTCTGGTACATGTAATAGGCATCTTTTGGAAATCCTGCCAGATCAACAATTCCGAAATAGGAGCTTCGGGCAGGCCATGGATATGGTGTTGGTTCACCCAGGTAGTCAAAGCCGGTCCATATGAACAACCCGGAAAGGAAATCATATTTTTTTATCACTTTCCAGGTGGCTTCGTGGGTTGAACCCCATGGAACCCGGCAATTGTCATAGGCAGAACAGGTAAAATCTTTGTTCATAACGCTCATATCAGGACTCCGCCAGTCGGTAGGCCATATCCGTACCGAGTCGGAAGGCATATCGTAGCTCCCGCGGGTAGCTAAGGCAGAGGTGGTTTCCGAGGCAATGAATGCACCCCGCTGGAAACTGTCCAGAAAACTCGGGAAATATTCAATATGGTAGTTGTATCCGATCAAATCAAGCACATTGGAACGGATAATATAGTTTTTAGGATTTGGGTTGTTGCAGGCTGAAGTAATCGGGCGGGTCGGATCAAGCGATTTAACGATTCCTGCCAGTTCAGGTGCAATGCGCAGTCCACTGGTATCCCACTGTTCGGGTATTTCATTTCCAATACTCCAGATGATAACACTGGGATGGTTCCTGTCGCGCAAAATCATATCGCGCAGATCGGCTTGATGCCATTCATCGAAATCAAGGCCATAGTCGAATGGTGTTTTGTTGATTTTCCACATATCGAAGGCCTCGTCCATTACCAGAAAACCCATCCGGTCGCATAGATTCAAAAGCTCCGGCGCCGGAGGATTATGGGAGGTGCGGATGGCATTAGCCCCCATGGCCTTCAGAATTTCAAGCTGGCGTTCCAGAGCGCGGGTATTGATGGCTGCTCCAAGACAGCCCAGATCGTGATGATTGCACACGCCCAGTATTTTCATCGGTTCTCCGTTCAGGAAAAATCCCTTTTCGCGGTCAAATGCAAAATACCGGATACCAAAGGGCGTTTCATAATCATCGGTTACTTCGCTTCCGGCCAGCACCTGTGTCAAAGCTTTATAAAGGACAGGATGGCTAACCGACCATAAGTTTGGAGAAGTGACAGTAGCTTCCTGCGTTACTTCGCCTGTCGAACCGGCCGGAATAGTCGTCTCGGTTTTCAGAGTGGA
>JAAYUG010000125.1 GCA_012517825.1 Bacteroidales bacterium
ATACCGGCAAAATTGTACCCAAATTTGTATATTTGATGGCTGAATATTCAATGCCCTGAAGAAAATTCCTTACATTTCCAACCAGCAAATCCTGAAGAACTATGAAAACGATTCCCATCTTTCTCATCGTTGTTTGCATGGCAATGGCCTGCAAAAAGGAATCCGAATCGGAACGGTTCATTCTGCTCACTACCCCGGTATGGACAAGCGACAGCCTTCTGGCTGACGGGCAGGATGCCAGCGGCCCGGGAGGAGTACTGGAAAAATTCAAGGGCGATGCCAGGTTCCGCAAAGACGGCACCGGATATTTCGGAAAATTCACCGGCACATGGAGGTTTTCCACCGACGAAACCCAGCTGATTATATCCTCCGACTCCCTGCCCATTCCCGTTTCGGCCAATATTGCCGAACTGACGAAGCTGTCGCTGAAAATCACAACCATTTATCCTACACCGGCCAGCCCGAAAGGATTTTTCGACATCCGTATGACATTTAAAGCTAAACCATGAGGTTTGCCTGGAGCATTCTGCTTTGCATCCAAGCGGTCTTATGTTTTGCGCAGAATGAGGGATTTGTCAGGGGCAGGGTGACCGACGCAGATACACAGGAACCGCTTTTCGGCGTGCATGTTATTTACGGCAAAGGATCAGGAACCATCACCTCCCCCGATGGTACCTATTCTTTTGCCGTGCGTGCGGGCACAGTAAGCATTTCGTTTCAGTTTGTCGGATACAAAACGGTTACGGAGTCGGTAAAAGTAAAGGCAAAGGACACCGCCGTGCTGAATGTTGCCCTTGAAACGGATGTATATCAGATCGACCAGATTGTAGTAAGTGCCGACAGGATGGAGAAAAAGGCTTCGGATCTTACGGTAACCATGAATGTGATTAAGCAGGAATACCTTTCGCGTATCCATATTAAAGATGCCGAGGAACTGATGAACCGTATCCCTGGCATAGAAGTCCTCGACGGACAGGCCTCGGTGAGAGGAGGAAGCGGTTTCAGTTACGGAGTGGGCAGCAGGGTGCTGGCCCTTGTGGACGGATTGCCCCTGATGGCAGCTGACGGAGGAAACATCAAATGGAATTTTCTGCCTCTGGAACAGATCAGCCAGGTGGAGGTCATCAAGGGAGCCTCCTCCGTGCTGTACGGATCATCGGCCCTCAACGGAGTCATTAATTTCCGAACAGCCGATGCCACCAACATTCCGCAAACCACTTTTTTTGCCGAAAGCGGTGTTTTCGACAAGCCGGAAGATAAGATCAAGGCCTGGTGGCATTCGCCGCGGATTTTTTCATCGGCTTCGTTCTCCCATCTCCGCAGGGCCGGTTTTACCGATGTGGGCCTGGGACTTTACCTCTTTAAGGAAAACAGCTACAGAAAGTTCAATGATGAACAATATGGGCGCATTAGTGTAAAGATAAAGCATCACAGCGCAAGGAAAGAAGGTCTGGCGTACGGAGCGAATGTAAGCGCAGAACGAACTTATAAAACCGATTTCGTTCTCTGGGAAAACGCCGGTGCAGGAGCCCTTAAGCAGGACACTTCTTCTGTTTCAAGTCTGTATCAGACATTTTTCACTGTGGATCCATTTGTCTCCCTGGTACGAACCACCTCTGCGCGGCACGACCTGCGGTTCAGAATTCTGGGTTGCGAAAACAGTTTTCCCGTGCGAAAACAAAATGATGCAAGGTTCCTTTCCGCTTACGGAGAATACCAGATAGGAAAAAAGATTGCGGATGTTCTGCAGCTGATTTCAGGCTTTTCGGCAAGTTACAGCATTGTTGACTCCCGGTTCTTTGGCGATCATCACGGGATGAACCTGGCGGGTTTTGCCCAGCTGGAGGCGCAACCGGTAAAAAAGCTCCGTTTGGTTGCCGGCGTAAGGCTTGAGCAGAATTCGCTCGATGATGTCAACGATAAAATTGTTCCCGTCTTCCGGTCAGGAATCAATTTTCAGGCAGGAGAATATACCTTCCTGAGAGCATCCTTTGGCCAGGGCTACCGCTACCCTTCCGTTGCCGAAAAATACGCATCCACAACCCTGGGTTCGGTTAAGATTTATCCCAATACCGGCATTCAGTCGGAAAAAGGCTGGAGTGCCGAAACCGGAATCAAGCAGGGATTTATGCTGGGCCAATCCAGCGGCCAGGTGGACCTGTGCTTTTTCTACACCCGGAACAGCAACATGATTGAATTCCTATTCGGCCTGTACCCCGATCCTGTTACCGGAATATCAGGCCCAGGTTTCCGGGCTGAAAATTTTGAGCAGGCCATGATATACGGTTCGGAAATTGAATTTACGCTGACGCGGAATTTTAACCGGATCAGAACTGCCATGGATGCTGGGTACAGCTATATTTACCCGGTTGAATTCAGCCGGTACACGGGCGAAAGCACAGGCCAATATCTGAAGTACCGGCGGAAACATTCGGGCAACATGAACATTTCCATTTCCGGAGGGAAAATCGTTACGGGCCTTCATCTTTTTGCCCGTTCGCGCATTCTCCGCATTGATGATATCTTCCTGAACGAAATTACCGGTGAACAGATACTTCCCGGTTTTCCGGCCTACTGGAAGAGCCATAACAAAGGGTACCTGCTGGTGGACGGAGATATTGGTTACCTGATCAACCGGCGCCTTACCGTTTCACTGGTAGTAAAAAACCTAACCAATGTGGAATATATGGGCAGGCCTGGCGACATTCAGCCCGTGCGGAATTTCAGCCTGCGGCTCAGCGGAAGATTTTAATCTGTACACGCTTTTCGGGAAGCACAATACGCCGCAGGGGCCGCTTTCACTCCATTTCAGCGGGGTTTGCCCGGATGCCAACCGCAAGATTTTCTATAGCGGGGGAAAGGCAAAACAAAATCCATCGCTCTCTGCCTGA
>JAAYUG010000126.1 GCA_012517825.1 Bacteroidales bacterium
GGACTGGTGCTGAAAGTTAACGGCCTGGCCGATTTCAGCGCCGGAAAAGAGAACGGCTCCTCCCGCCTCCTGTACCGCAATACCCGCGGGGCCCTCTTTGAAGGCACCATCAGCGGCGTCATCGGATTTTCCTCCGCCCTGTATGAAAACCAGGCCCGCTTCCCCGGCTACATCATTTCCTATATCCAGAAACATGGGGTTTTGCCCGGCCAGGGTGTTGCCAAAAAATACCAAACCGACGGATACGATTTTTCCTGGGCGGAAGGAAACCTGTGGGTCCGTCCATGGAAAGACCTGTACCTCGAAGCCGGCTATGGCAAACGCTTTTTCGGCGATGGCTACCGCTCCCTTCTCCTTTCTGATTTTTCGGATGTATATCCCTATGCCGGTTACCAGTGGTATGCCGGGAAGTTCTTTCTGGCCGCATCCACCCAGAGCATGATTCAGCATGAGGAGGTCATACGCTGGGACAAGCGCCGTTTTCCGGCCAAAACTTCCGTATTTCATTTTGCCGGTGTCCGGCTTGGACGCATTCAGCTCACCCTGATGGAAGCCAACATGTACGCCAATCCCGACAGTGCCGGCAACTTCCGCTGGCAGGCTGAATTTTTCAATCCCCTTCCGGTTCTTAATTCCCTGGCCGGAAGAGGTAATTCGCTCTGGGGAGTCAACGTTTCGGTTAACCTGCCTCCTTTCCTTTTGTATGGCCAATGGCTGGCCGACGATTATCCTCTGAACAAAATCACCGATGTGCATTCGGTACAGAACAAAACCGGATTCCAGGCAGGCATAAAATGGTTCCATGCCTTTTCCCTGCCGGGAATGTTTTTCCAGGCAGAATACAATCAGGTAAGGCCCTATACCTATTCCGGAAAACCCTTATCCCTCACCTACACACACTACAATGAGCCACTGGCACATCCGCTGGGTGCCAATTTCAGGGAAGGGATCATCCGGGCAACATACCGGTTCAAGTTTTTCCTTCTGGAAGGGCAGACTTCCTATGCCGTGCAGGGAAGGAACGACGGAACGCTCGACTGGGGGGCCGATCCCCTTCTCCGGAACGGACTACTGCCCGAACCGGTAAAAGTGAGCCGCCAGAGCCACATCCTGCAGGGGATAAAAACCAGCGTAGTGAATGCTTTTGCAGGGGTATCGTGGATTGTCAATCCTGTCAACACCCTGCATTTTTCGGTTGAGTACCATTACCGGATGGAATCGGCGGAGGGGAATAAGAACACCACGGGGTATATCATGATTGGTCTGCGGACAAACCGGATCAATCATTATTACGATTTCTGAGATTGAAGGGAGAAAAGAGGGCTGGCGCGGTGCGCCAGCCCTCTTTTTTTCTTTTTATCAGGCTGTTTCCTCAGTTCCCACCTCATCGGCCTGCACTTCCTTCAGCCCGTTAGAGCGTTTCTTCCGGTACATCATGTCAGGAATCAGGCTCAGCAAAACGGCCAGCACGAGCAGGATGCCCGTGAGAGGAAGGATGCCGATGGGGTCCAGCAGAAATGCAATAACAATAAACACGATATTGAAACCTGCAAGGATCAGTGTTGACTGCAGATGGCTCAGTCCCAGCCTTAACAGCCGGTGGTGCAGGTGTTGCTTGTCGGCCCTGAAGGGAGAATCGCCCCTGTACATGCGCAGGAAAAAAACCCGCAGGGTATCGAACAGGGGTAGTACCAGTATGCCGATAGAAACAGCCGGAGCCGATGTGAGGCGCCAGGGAATATCTTCCTCCACATTGGCTTCATTGAACCTGATGGCAAGGATGGCCAGCACAAGCCCTATCAGCAGGGCTCCCGTATCGCCCATAAAGATCTTGTTTCCCCCTGCAGAAAGGTTGAACCGCAGAAATGCCAGCAGGCCACCGGCCAGCGCACCGGCCATAATGGTATAGGAATAGTTGCCGGAAATCCAGAACCAGATTCCAAAGGCACTGCTGGTAATGATTCCGGTCATGGCCGCCAGTCCGTCAATGCCGTCGATCAGGTTGAAACTGTTGATGATGACTATGACAACGAACACCGTGAGAACCACGCTGTAGGCATCCGGAATGTGCTGTATGCCGAGAAATCCGTGCAGGCTGGTAAATCGCAGATGGGCCGGTACGGTGATGATGATGGCGGAAAGGATCTGGGCAACCAGCTTTTTTACGGGGCCCAGCCCAAGGATATCATCTTTTATGCCGATGTAGAAGATAATGATGGCGGCCGCTACAAAATAACGGAGCTGGTAGGCCAGCTTCCCGTCAACAAACAGCGTCATGGCCAGAGTAAGTCCTGCAAAAATGGCGGCCCCCCCCAGGGTGGGGACATTGTTCTTATGCGGCTTGCGGCGCCCGGGTGAATCGTACAGATTCTTTGCCTTAGCCACCCTAACTATCGGCGGGATAAGGATATAGGTAATGAGGAATGAAAGTCCAACCGCTCCAATCAGGTTCAATACATCAAATGAAAACATACTCTTTTTGAAAAGGACACCTAAAGTAATAAATTATACGTTTAACTGGTCGCTTTTGTTCATATTTTTTGCAAAAGGAGCGAAACAGGTGTCGAAAGAACCGCTGTGCACAAGGAAGAGCATAAACCGAAGTACCATGAATTAACAAATTCAACCAGGCTATAGCGAAATTATTTTTAGAGGAGATGAAGTCAATAGAAACACAAAAAACATGTAAACAACTTGTTTCTATTGACTTATCGAGGTAATCCCGACGTATAAAATCGGATTAGATTTTGTTAGACGATTCGTCAATTGAGTTTTTCAATTGACGAATTGGAATAAAACAAAAATCGCCTTTCAGGACGCTTCCACTCCGTTTCAGCGGGGTTTGCCCGGATGCCAACGCGCTTTGGATTTACGCTCAGGAAAGAAATTCCTTTTCAGAAACGGAATTAAGCTCTTGCTCCGGCCTTTAGCAGGCCTGCGGGGAGACGTCCACGATTGGTGCGGGCTGCGTTGGCTGAGCCTGTCGAAAATGAATAAAAAAGAAAAACAAGAACCCTGAAGGGGCGGCATTATTGGCTGTTTCATAATGCCGCCCCTTCGGGGTTCTTTAGCACTCTCCATCTGCAATCTTCTAAAACTATTCCATCTCTTCGGAATGGGTTCAGAATCACATTCTCTTACAGAATTCATTTATGCGCACCTGTGCAGTGTGCCGCAACATACCGGATGAGCATTATGACTCCCTTGATGAAAACCCGCAGGAAATGATACGGATACAACAAAACAATCCCCCTGGCCGGAAACCACCTGTAGCGCATTTTCATATAAGCCGGCGAAGGAAAGAGCAAGCCGGCAAGAAAAAGAATTTTCCTCTTCATATTAAACCGCGAGGAGAAATAGCGAATATGAGGGGCAGGGTCATTCCTGCGTTTCATACCGTACTCGGAAACAATTTTCAGGGAGGGTTCCATCCACCCGGGCAATGGCGGCAGGGGTGTCCTGAACGTCTGCGGGAGAAGATCGGGCAGAAGGGCAACCATGAGTGCGGCGACTTCCAGAACCTCTGTGCGGCAATGGTACCTGCCGGCAAGCCGGAAAAAATCCTCCTCCTTCTGTTCCTGCCCGGTAAAGAGCCGTTGCATCAGACAGGCTGTGTCGCGCAACCAGAGAAGCTTAAACCGTTCTCTCGGCAGATGCTTGTGCACATGGCTCATGATGAACAACAAATGCACATCGGGTGCCGGTACCAGGAAAGTTTTTCCGGCTATTTGGCACGGAACACAGGGGCATTCTGAAAGCCCCAGGCTTTCCGGCCCTTTGAACAGCGCAGTATGGGGTTCAATCAGAATATCTTCCAGCAATATGCCCGGTTCGTGCGAAGCGATGGTGGCATAAAACTTCGTCTGCGGCTCGCTGAACTTCTCTGCGCCGAATTCTTTGAGAAGCTGTCGTATAACAGGCACATCTTCAGGATTGACCAGGATATCGATATCGATCATCGGGCGCAGTGATGCATCGCGGTAGCAGGTGGCTGCGAGGGTAAATCCTTTCAGCAGAGCAAAAGAAATGTTGTTCCGGCTGAGGACGTCATGAAGCTGAAACAGGGTTGCCTGAAGCTTCAGGTTGCGCATGGCCTGTCGCCTTACCGTTGTATCAATAACCTCCCGTACGGCAGGTGACAGTGTCTCGTATTGTCCTGCTTCCAGAAGCGCCGAGCGGAAAAGAGGAAGAAGTCCGTTCTGCTGCAGCGAAAAAACCGTCTTTTCCCAGTTGCTTATGGCGGCAGCTTCGTGCATGAAGGCTTCGGCCAGTTCAGCTCCCGGAGCGGGATGAAGAAGATACCGTATGAGAGAGGGAAGAACGTACATGAGGCAAAGATAATCGGAAAAGGAACCTGGTTTGGACCCCTATTAATCAGCCTTTTTTATAGACGGTTAAAAATACATAAATTTTTCGCTTTCCATTTGTCGTAGCAAGGAACGACCGAAGGTGGTTGCTAAACAGATGGTTATGGAAGTGATACAGCTAGCTGTTTTAATGCATAGTTCTCCTTCTCTAACTCTCTGTTACGCTTCAGTTGTTGGGGAGTTATCCCATGTTGCAGCCCACTCTTCCCCCCATGGCTTCCAATTTGTTCTTCCAGGAATATACGTTGCTGAATATAGATCATACTTCTCAAGAATGACTTTAACCCCTAGTTCGCTGGCCTCTTTAATGATGTGCAGCTTCTCCTTTACAATAAATGTTCCTTTGTTCATAAATAAAAAATTACAGACTTCTTTTTTTAATTTCGTCCATTGAATTAAAGAGCTGATAAATCAGAAACCATCAATTCATAACCTTAAAAAAACATAAACAAACTTAAATCAAAAAACCATTGGCTGGCAAAACCGAGAGTAGATTATATTGATTCCATATCTTATAAACGAAGTAGTTTAGAGATAATAATAATTAATTAGGGTTTGTCAAATATAGTACAACTATTTTTAGGATATGAAAATTCTTCTGGAATGCAATTTGAATATTTTTTTTCTTGTTTAATTAATAATATTTTACCACTATTTTCTTCTATCGCATAATCAGATAAAGTAACTATTGTCATTGGAGTATCAGGCTTCTTCCTTGTTTTTTTATCTATAAATTCTGGATTCCATTCATAATAGCGTGTTTTGATTTCTAAATTTTCAGTTATTATGCTTTCTTTGTATTTTATCATTTCCGTTTCTCCCCCACCTTCTTCAAATCCTACAACGATCTCATCTACTAATATTTCATTGAAAAATGTAAGCAAGTATTTTTGCAAAGTATCATTGCCCCCCCTTTCATAGAATAATAAATGTAAATTATTTTTTTTATAATATCCTAATATTCTAAAATAATATTTTCTAATTTCCTCCACGTTTTCCATCAAATCATTATCATAATTAATATAGTGATAAAATAATTTTGATTCGTCATTATCTAATAATGCACATGAAATAATTTTTTCACTAAATTCCTTATAATTTAAATTATTATTTTTTTTTATATAAACAGGTAATGATAACTTTGGAGATTCATTCAATATTTTTTTAATACATATATCATTTGTTTGTGCGGTACCAGATAAGCAAATCATTATTACATGATAAAAAAAAATCTTTTTCATAATTAAAAATTTTTTCTAATTTCAGTTACTTTATAAATTTTCCCTCTATAAGAGGTATTCAATATTTCAAAATTAATTTCATCTATATAAAATTTATTGTTTTCACTCGTGCCTTGAGCCAAATCTGATCTTCCAGGATCATAAAATCTAAAATAATATTTATCTTCACTTTTATCATATCCAAAACCCACAATAACTACAAAATGAGTTGTTGCACTGTTATTGCTACCTGATAACTTATCATTCCATGCTTCTGGTCCTAATTTCCCATTTTCATATGCTTCTTTAGTTCTACTATCCCATGTTCCACATAAAATAGGTTTGCCTAATTGAAGTTGGTTCTTTACATATAATACTGCTTCATTGAATTCTTGTTCTGAAATTATTGTACTTATTCCATCAGCTAAGTTATCGACATTGATCGGATCTGCAAAATAAATTCTGCTATTATGATTTATTGTTGTACCTGTTTGATTTATCATCCAACAACTTGCTGCCCAACAACATCCAGATTCACAGCCTGTTTTATTTTTTGTGTCCTCCTTATCTAATTGACTTAAATAAGGAACCCCATTGATTTCTATTGCTTTTTGAGCATATAAATAATCTTCAAAATTCTTGGCTTCATTTTCCATTATGCTGATTTCCAATCTTATTTCCCCAGTAGGTTCTTTCTTATCATATGGAGCATTTTTAATATCGTATTTCAACTCATGGAATTGATATTTAACAAATTTAATTCCCTTATCAGAGTAACTTTGTTTACATAATTCAGAAGGCTTAATGTTGCATGAAGGTATTTGATTATTATTACTGCCTTTATTTAAATAACCTTTTATAGAAATTTTAACTCCGCTATATTCCTTTTTCCCAAATTTAACTTTATTATATTGATAATCTCCGTAACATGAAAATAACTGAAGCTCTATTTCTGTTTTTTTATCAATATTAGCTTTTCTCATTTTTTCAACTATACTTACTAATTGATTTAAACATAAAATCCCCATCTCCCCCTCTTCCTCTTCTTCAGCCCAGGCAAACAGTATTGTCTGTGGATCGTGGATGTAGTCCCACTGGTATTTGTACAGACGGGTCGCCGGGGGCGGACCGTACGACATCAGATTGTCTGTTGAGGTTTGCGGCTGGTAAAAACGATTCGAGGTGCTGAAGGTGTGACGCAGGGTAAACAAACCGTGGCCCAGCTCGTGCGCCAGGGTGTGCAGTAACTCTTCCTCACTCTGCTGGTTGCGGAACAGAAATCCATACCTCCTGCCCAGGGGCATATAACCACCCTCGGCAGGGTCCACCGATCCGTTCAGCACAAACAGGTAATGCGCCTGCGGATCGTACAGAACATTTTTCTTCCACTGCCTGATCACCTGTTTCATTTCCTCTGAGTAATCCATCCGGCTGTTTCGGTCCGTATTGTCCAGCCGCCCGCTTTTGTCTTTTAAAGCTACAAAAAAA
>JAAYUG010000127.1 GCA_012517825.1 Bacteroidales bacterium
GATTATATCCGCTGGGATTCGGTGAAAGGCAAATGGGAGGTACGAAACTATTACATTCGCAATATTTACGACGGAAAAGAAGAAATCCTCACCGGCACAAGCCTGGATACAACCCTGAACCTCAGTCCCAATGATTTCACTGCTCAGGATAATTTCATCTTCGAAACCATGACCCTTCCCTACCTGAACCGTTACATTGATCAGCTCAGGCTTCAGGGGGCGGACAACATCAATGTATTTCTGGTAGAAAGGGGAAGGAGGACGGCAGTACCTTTCAGCACCTACATACTTACCTTCATCGCCGTAGCGCTCTCGTCGCGCAAGGTCAGGGGAGGCATTGGCATGCACATCGGCGCCGGACTGGGGCTGGCTTTTTCCTATATTTTCTTTATGCAGTTCTCATCGCAGTTCGCCATCAGCGGATCGATACCGCCCATGGTGGCTGCGTGGATTCCAAATATGATCTATCTGGCTATCTGTGTGTTCCTCTACCGCCTGGCCCCGAAATAAACAGAAAGCAACCCTTAAATTAGCGTAAAGCGTAAAGCGTAGAGCGTAAAGAGGGGTATTGGGTTTATCGTCAATTGAGTTTTTCAATTGACGAATTTGGGTTAAGGGGATAATTTTATCTTTGTACCTTCGTTATCCATGTAATTTGCATAAACATCGCCTGCATGAACGATATTGTCCGGTTCCTGTTGTCGAAAATCTTCTGGAAAAATGTTGCCCGCGCGGCCGGAATTTTTCTGGGTCTGTTGCTGATTATTTTCATCTGGCTCAGAATTTATACCCGGCACAATGAATCCATTGCCGTACCCGATTTTACCGGCCATACTCTGGCGGAATGCGAACAAATGGCTGCCGCCCGCAAAATCCGCGTATCGGTTACCGATTCGGTTTATATGAACAACATGCCCCGCGGCACGATGGTAAGCCAGAACCCGCCGGCCGGCTTCCGCGTAAAACCCAACCGCACCATCTTCCTGGTGATGAACGCCCTCACACCCGAAAAGGTCAAAATGCCCAACGTGGTTGGCTTCTCCCTTCGCCAGGCAAGAGCCATCCTTGAGTCGCAGGGATTAACCACCGGAAGGCTCATCTATATCCCCGACATTGCCCAGAACGAGGTGCTCCGCCAGCAGTTCGCCGGAAGGGAAATACCCGAAAACACCCTCATTGAAAAAGGAAGCCACATTGACCTGGTGGTCGGCAGCGGCCTCAGCAACCAGAATACCTATGTGCCCAACCTCAAGGGATTGTCGGTGCAGGACGCCGAGCAGAAACTCTTCGACAGCTTTCTTAACCTGGGTGCCGTAATCTATGACAATACCGTTCTCACCCTGCAGGACACCCTGAATGCAAAGGTCTACCGTCAGAATCCTTCCCAGGGTCTCGTCAACCTGGGTTCGCCGGTCGATATATGGGTTACAATTGCCTCTTCCCTTCTTTCGGAAGGGGACAGCCTTGCCGAACCTGAACAATAGCTTTTATGCGAATACTATCCGCCATCTGGTTTCTTTTTCTTCTTTCCCTGGTTCGGCCTGCGGCGGCCCAGGAGATGCTTTCACGCCGGGTTTCGCCTCCTCCGGCTTCCCCCGGCAGGGAATTGCTGAAGCCGGCAGTGCAGAAGAAAAACCAGACCCTGCTGACCCTTCCCTTTTTTGACGACTTTTCCCGTTTCCCTCTGCCCTGCTATCCCGATCAATCCCTCTGGTCCGATTCCCTGGTTTACATCAACAACAGTTATCCGGTCAATCCTCCTTCGGTTGGCGTGGCAACCTTCGATGCCGTTGATGCACGCGGAAACCTTTATTCCAGTGCCGGCACCCGCCCGTTTTATGCCGATGCCCTCACGTCCCGGCCCATTAACCTGAAATATTCGCCCTCCGACAATATTTACCTCAGCTTTTATTACCAGCCGCAGGGCTTAGGCGAGGCGCCGGAAGAAAAAGATTCCCTCATCCTCGATTTCTATGCCCCAAAAACCGGCACATGGCACCGGATCTGGAGTGTGCCGGGCGATACATTACGGCCATTCCGGCCGGTCATTCTTCCTGTTGCCGACACCATCTTCCTGCAGGAAGGGTTTCGCTTCCGCTTCCGCAACATCGCCAGCCTGAGCAATTTTACCGACGACCCGGGACGCATCGACAACGACGACCACTGGCACATCGACTATGTTTACCTCAACCGGGGCCGTACTCCCGGGGATACGATCTCCGACGATGTGGCCTTTGTATCCCTTCCCGGTTCGGTTCTCAAAACGTATGAAGCCATTCCCTGGTCGCATTACGACGCCGCTGCCAACCGCGAAATGCGCCCGTTCCTTACTTATACCTGCCGCAACCTGTTTGGTGTGGAACGAAAAGTTGACCGCGCTCTCAGAATTGCGGGAATCAACCTGGCGTACCAGTATAATTTCCCTCCAACGGCCGAAAACATTGGTCCCTATGCTGAAATGACCTACAACCCCGATCTGGAGAAATTTCCTTCAGCCGGAGGCGATTCGGCGCTTTTCCGCATCCGGTGCTGGCTTACCACCGATACCGTGAGCATACGCAAAATTTACCGCTGGAACGATACCGTGGAGTTTGTGCAGAAGTTCAGTAACTACTACGCCTGGGATGACGGTTCGGCAGAGTTCGGTTATGGCCTGAGCGGCCAGGGAGCTGAAGTGGCCCGGCTGGCATACCGTTTCACCGGCTTTAAACGCGATACCCTGCGGGCAGTAATGATGTACTTCAACCGCACCCTGAACGACGTAAACCAGGTGCCCTTTGACCTGGCGGTTTGGAACAACCGGAACGGACAACCGGGCGACCTCATCTACCGGCAGGAAAGTATCAACCTGATGCCGTATTTCGACGGACTGAACAGTTTTCATACCTACAGGCTCGACGAAGCTGTTGCCCTGCCCGATACCTTCTATGTGGGATGGATACAGACAGCCACTACTTTTCTTAACGTCGGCTTTGACGTTAACCGGGTACACAACAACCAGATTTTCTTCAACATCAACGGAACCTGGAAAAACTCCAAATTTGCCGGATCGCTGATGATCCGTCCGGTTGTCGGGAAGCCCCTCGTGAGCGGGGCGGAACAGCATCCCGTGCAGGAAAGCCTGCGCCTCTGGCCCAATCCGGCTTCGGATTACCTTCGTCTTCAGCTTTCTGGAAACGATGGCCTGCAGGTGAAAGATGTGTCGGTGGTAAGGTCTGACGGAACCGTAGTTTGGCGCAGTGTCTCCCTGCCCGAATGCATCGGTCTGGAGCGCTTCCCCGAAGGACTGTATATGGTGGTGGTCAGCACCGACGCCAGGAAGTATGTTTCCCGCTTCATCATTCTTCGGTAAAAATGCAGGAAGAAGAAATCAGAGAAACAGACGATCTGTACGAACATTTCCGCTTTGTGGCCGACAAAAAGCAAAGCCTTCTGCGGATTGACCGTTTTCTGCAGAACCGCATTGCCAATGTGTCGCGCACGCGTATCCAGGCGGCTGCAGCGGCAGGCAATGTCTATGTGAACGGCAGGCCCGTGAAGCAGAATTACAAGGTGAAGCCGGAAGATGTGGTGACGGTGCTCCTGCCTTTCCCTCCGCGCGAAACGGAGATTCTGCCCGAAAACATTCCCCTCGATATTGTTTATGAAGACGAACACCTGATGGTGATCAACAAGCCGGCCGGAATGGTGGTTCATCCCGCCCAGGGCAATTACACCGGCACGCTGGTGAATGCCCTGTACTGGCATCTGAAGGACCTTCCTTTGTTTCAGAAGGGGGAAATACGGCCCGGACTGGTGCACCGCATCGACAAAAATACCAGCGGCCTTCTGCTGGTGGCAAAGAACGAACTGGCGCTGAACAAACTGGCCCGTCAGTTTTTCGACCATAAAACCGAACGGAAATATGTAGCCCTCGTGTGGGGCGACCTTCGCGATGATGCCGGCACCATCAGGGGAAACATTGCCCGCAGTACACGAGACCGGAAGAAAATGGCGGTTTTTGAAGACGAAGACACCGGAAAACCTGCCGTTACCCATTACAGGGTCCTGGAACGGTTTCATTACGTAACCCTGGTGGAATGTACCCTCGAAACCGGTCGTACGCATCAGATCCGCGTGCACTTCCAGCACATACGGCATCCGGTTTTCAACGATGCCGAATACGGAGGCAATACCATCCTGAAAGGTACAGCTTCCTCCCATTACCAGCAGTTTGTAAGGCATTGCTTCGAAATCATGCCCCGCCACGCGCTTCATGCCCGCTCCCTCGGATTCACGCATCCCGTGACCGGACAGAACATGTTTTTCGAATCGCCCCTGCCTCCCGATATGGCCGAGGTGGTGCAACGCTGGCGCAACCTGATGGCCGCCCGGAATAAGGGAAAACCAGAAACTGACTGAGCGGAGCCACATGAATTATCGCCCCTGCACCCGGAGATTCACGCTGTTTTTTTCCTATTTTTACCGCCAAAATATCCACAATGCCTGTGCGTAAAACCATCGCCCTCCTTACCGGAGGAAATTCGTCAGAGAAAGTCATTTCCCTTCAGAGCGCCCGGCAGATTGCCGCACAACTCGATCCTTCCCGCTACCAAACCCACATCATTACCATCGAAGGGAAGGAGTGGTACACCGAAGACGGCAAAGGAAGGCGCATTCCTTTCAATCTCAGCGATTTCAGCCTTTCATTGCCTGAAAGGAAAGTGCATTTCGACTATGCCCTGGTGATGATCCACGGGGATCCGGCCGAAAACGGGAAACTGCAGGGATATCTCGATATGATGGGAGTGCCGTATTCCTGTCCCGGCGTGCTCACTTCCGCCCTTACCTTCAATAAATATTTCTGTAAAAACTACCTGGCGGCGTTTGGCATTACCGGCGCCCGGCATATGCTCATTACCAGGGAAACCATTCCTGCGGCTGATGAGGTGGCCCGGAATATCGGCTTTCCCTGTTTTATCAAGCCAAACAACGGAGGGTCGAGCTTTGGTACCAGCCGGGTAAGCTCACCGGAAGGCCTTCTGCCGGCCCTGGAGAAAGCCTTTGCCGAAGATGCCGAAGTGCTTGCCGAAGCGGCTCTTACCGGCACGGAAATTACCTGCGGGGTGCTGAAAATTAACGGAAAGGAACTCCTGCTCCCTCTCACCGAAGTAGTGAGCAAAAAGGAGTTTTTTGACTACGAAGCCAAATATACTCCGGGCATGGCCGAAGAAATAACCCCGGCGCGCATTTCTCCCGGGCTCACCGCCGCCTGTCATGCTCTCTCTTCGCGCATATACGATATTCTTCAGTGTAAGGGAATTGTGCGCATCGATTATATCCTCAGCGGAAATACCTTCTGGTTTCTCGAAGTAAATACCATCCCGGGCATGAGCGAAAACAGCATTGTGCCGAGGCAGATCCGGGCCGCCGGACTGAGCGTGGGGGAGGTGCTGGATATGTTGATACAGAGTTAAGGGGAAGGGGATAAGGGGCTTCGCCCCTTTTTATAATCCTCTCTTTTAAATAGTGTTCCATCTCCAGGAATCTTCATATAAATAAGGCGATGAGCAAGCTTTTTTGTGGGAATCTTCACCACCTCCGGTGTTGCAAAGGTTTTCGTTCCACCTACCATCGTCCATAACCAACCCTGCTTCGACAGGCTCAGCAAACGCAGCCCGCACCAATCGTGGACGTCCCCCCGCAGGCCTGCTAAGGGCCGGAGCAAGAGCTTAATCCCGTTTCTGAAAAGGAATTTATTTCCTGAACGTAAATCCAAAGCGCGTGGGCCAGATCAAAACAGGGGAGCCAAGGCTGGCAGTGAATGCCTGAATGCTTAGAATTACGGCAGAGGGCCCGACGCCAAAGTGGGGATTTGCCCTTAATCCCCGCAAAAGATTTAGTGGAGGCTTTATTTTCATTGTGATGCTTGCATTTCGGATGAGGGTAGGGGTCATTATGAAAAGGGTTATGCGGGGTTTCACCCCGAACCCTGAGTTACTTTTTTGTCAGCTACACAAAAAAGTAACCAAAAAAAGTCTCCACGATTGAAGGCTGAGGCCTCTACGGAGGGTACCCAAACTGTCGTCCATAACCAACCCGGCCTCAGCCCGCACCAATCGTGGACGTCCCCCCACCGGCTTGCTAAGGGCCAGAGCAAGAGCTTAATCCCGTTTCTGAAAAGGAATTTCTTTCCTGAACGTAAATCCAAAGCGCGTGGGCCAGGGCAAAACATGGGAGGCAAGGCTGGCAGTGAATGCCGGAATGTTAGGAATTACAGCAAAGGACCGACGCTAAAGTTTGGATTAGCAAGCAAATCAATCGCAAGCCGCAATGCACTTTGCACTATGCTTGTATTAGATACTCGGAAAGCACAAAATAGTGTATAATCCTGTTTCTATAAGGAATTTCTTATTTAAACAAAAACCCCATGTGCGTTGGCCAAGGCAAAACAGGTGGCCCGGGCTGTTGTGAATGCCTGAATGCATAGAATTACGGCAGAGGGCCCGACGCCAAAGTCGGGATTTATTTTAAAGACTCCCTCTCACGTGCCCTTGCACAAACATGTAGTGACCTAAGAAGTAAGCTTCAGGCTTCTCTGAACCCGTCTTTAAAATTCCACCTCTGCCTGTAATTCTTGCATTCAGGCAGAGCGGAAGGGATTTTGTTTTGCCTTGATTTTCTTTGGTTACTTTCTTTCATCAAGGAAAGAAAGTAACGCAGGGTTTAAGGGGTGAAACCCCTTTAACAGTCTTCATTTTGCTAGTAATTGCAACATTCCGGCAGAGCGGGAAGGCTATTGTTTTGCCTATCCCGCGATAGAAAATCTTACAGTTGGCTTCACCGCCAACTGGTAGATTTTCTTATGCGGGATTTGGTTA
>JAAYUG010000128.1 GCA_012517825.1 Bacteroidales bacterium
TACCCCGGCCAGGAAAGACGTTGTTATTGCCAATGCTGCCCTTGCTCTTGCCTGCCTGAACAGCGAAAAATCTATGCAGGATTGTATACAGATGGCCGCCGAATCGCTTGAAAGCGGCAAAGCATACAATGTCCTCAAGAAACTAATTGAAATACAACCATGAACAGCATTCTTGAAGAAATCATCGCCCATAAGAAAAAAGAAGTGGAAGAACGGAAACAACGCCTGCCTTTCTCTTCGCTGATGAAGAAAGCCGAAAGCACTTTCAGCGGCCCGTCACTTAAGGATGCCCTGACTTCGGGAAGTTCGCCTGCCATCATTGCGGAATTCAAGCGCAAAAGCCCTTCAAAGGGCGTCCTGAATGAAAAGGCCTCTGTGCAATCGGTTATAACAGGATATACTGCTTACGGGGCAAGCGCCATATCGGTACTCACCGATGAAAAATTTTTCGGCGGCTCATGGAACGATCTTCACCTGGCGCGTCAGATTACTGACCTTCCTGTTCTCTGCAAGGATTTTATCATCGACCAGTATCAGCTCTGGGAGGCAAAAGCAGCAGGTGCCGATGTTATCCTGCTGGTTGCCGCAGCGCTCGACCGCAAACAACTTCACATGCTTGCCGAAAGAGCCTGTGACCTCGATCTGGAAGTGCTGCTGGAAATTCATAACGAACAGGAACTCGATACACTGCACAAGAATGTCACCCTGGTTGGCGTCAACAACAGAAACCTCAGTACATTCAGCACTTCTGTTGATGTCTCCCTGAAACTGGCCGATAAAATACCGGCAGATTTTATCAAAATTGCCGAAAGCGGAATCGCATCAGCCGATACCATCATCACTCTGTATAAAGCCGGGTATAAAGGTTTCCTCATCGGAGAACACTTCATGCGGCATCCCGACCCGCCGGTTGCTCTTCATCAGCTCCGGCAGGACATAATGAATAAAATGAAGCTATGAGTCTTCTGATCAAAATTTGCGGAATGAGAGATCCCGGAAACATCAGGGAAGTAGCAACACTGGAGCCTGATCTCATGGGATTCATTTTCTTTCCGCAGTCGCCGCGGTATATCGGGGAAAATCCGGAAGATGCCCTGTTCCGGGAAATTCCTTCCGGAATAGGTAAAACGGGAGTCTTTGTGAACACCGAACCGGAAGCTGTTCTGTTGCAAAGCAAAAAGGCCGGCCTTCAGTTTGTTCAGCTTCACGGGGAGGAGTCACCAGCAGAATGCCGGGAACTTGCCTTGCATGAATTGCAGGTTATTAAGGCTTTCCGGGTAGATGCCTCCTTCCGGTTTGAACTGCTTCCACAGTACGCTCCCTTTTGTCGCTTCTTCCTTTTTGATACGGCAACTTCCGCATACGGAGGCTCAGGAAAGCAATTCGACTGGAACCTGCTGAACCGCTATGAAGGCCCTGTGCCTTTTTTCCTTAGCGGAGGCATCAGCCCGGAGGATGCAGAGAAACTGGCTGAATTTTCCCATCCCTTTCTGGCCGGAGTGGATGTAAACAGCCGTTTTGAGACTTCACCGGGCATCAAAAACATTGCATTGCTGAAAAAATTCATCACCACAATACGACAAAAGACATGAACTTTGAAGTAAATGAAAAGGGATTTTACGGGCCTTATGGCGGGGCCTACATTCCTGAGATGCTGGTTCCCAACATCACCCGGTTGCGCCAGTCGTACCGGAAAATCCTTGACAGCGAAGAATTTCAACGGGAATTGCAGCAATTGCTGCGCGATTTTGTCGGCCGCCCCACGCCCTTGTATTATGCATCCCGCTTATCCGAAAAATACCGAACACAGATTTATCTGAAAAGGGAGGACCTGGCTCACACCGGCTCGCACAAACTAAACAATGCGCTGGGGCAGATTCTTCTGGCCAAGCGCCTCGGGAAAACCCGGATCATTGCCGAAACAGGGGCAGGACAGCATGGAGTGGCAGCGGCAACTGTTTGTGCACGGGAAGGAATGGAGTGCATTGTGTACATGGGAGAAACCGACATTGCCCGCCAGGCACCCAATGTGGCCCGGATGAAAATGCTCGGTGCTAAAGTGGTGCCGGTAACTTCGGGAAATAAAACACTGAAGGATGCAACAAACGAAGCGATCCGCGACTGGATCAACAACCCGGAAGACACCTATTATATTATCGGATCCGTTGTCGGACCGCATCCGTATCCCGATCTTGTTGCCCGGCTCCAGTCAGTAATCAGCCTGGAACTCAACGAACAACTCAGGGAGAAAACAGGAAACCCCTTTCCGGATTATATCCTGGCCTGCGTGGGAGGCGGAAGCAATGCCGCAGGAATTTTCTATCATTACCTGGACCATCAGGAGGTTAACCTGGTGGCCGTGGAAGCCGCCGGCAAAGGGCTTGATACAAACGAAACAGCTGCCACAATCAAAAAAGGAAGACCCGGCATCATCCACGGAAGCAAAACTTACCTGATGCAGAATGAGGACGGACAAATTACCGAGCCGTATTCCATTTCGGCCGGGCTCGACTATCCCGGAATCGGACCGATGCATTCCTGGCTATACGAAACCGGCCGGGTGCAATTCCTATCGGCCACCGACACAGAAGCACTGGAAGCAGCTCTGGAACTGACGCGGCTCGAAGGCATTATTCCAGCCCTTGAATCAGCA
>JAAYUG010000129.1 GCA_012517825.1 Bacteroidales bacterium
TGCTCTGCCATGGGCTTATCCTGAATCTGAAGCAAAAGTCGCTTAAATGCCCTGGAAAGGAATTTCTTTCCCTGCGGGCCACCGAACTGATCTTCGTACCCATCGGATAATAAATACAGAGCATATCCTGTAACCAGAGGAAGTTCCGCCTGAGAGAAGGGTTTATGCAGGTATGCGGAAATTCCGATCGGCATCCGGTCGGCATCCACCTGCATCAATTCATAATTTTCATTTCTCACGGTTCCGCGGGGTAACTGAGACTCCGGCACGGGGTTTTTCTTTTCTTCCTCCGTGAGCGGACGCACAACATACATTGGGTTATTGGCTCCGGAAAACTGAATGACATTCCTTTCCCTGTCAATAATTACCAGAGAGAGATCCATTCCGTCCTTCGTCTCGTTTTCCTCACCGGTCTGCCTCAGCTGGGTAATCACATGTTCCCTGAGCTCATTGAGAATCTGAGCCGGCTCATTGATATCACTTTTCAGCACAATTTCATTCAGGAACGACATACCCAGCATGCTCATAAAGGCGCCGGGAACACCGTGGCCGGTACAATCGGCTGCCACAATGTAAGTCCGCTTCCCTTTCTGGGTAATCCAGTAGAAGTCTCCGCTCACGATATCGCGCGGTTTGAAAAGAATAAAATGTTCCGGCACCTGCTCGGCCAGAATCTTCTCCGTTGGCAATACCGCCTGCTGAATGCGGCTGGCATAAACAATGCTGTCGGTAATGTCTTTTTTCTGTGCAGCAATCTGATCGCGCTGATTTTCAATTTCTTTTTTCTGCTTAAGTATCTCTGCCGTACGTTCCTGCACAATTCCTTCGAGCCGGATTTTTTCAAGCTGAAGCCTTCGCGTATTGTATTTTACAATGCCCCAGACCAGAAAAACCGCCACAACAACATACATAATGTAGGCAAAGATGGTCCGGTACCAGGGAGGAAGAATAACAAAGGCAAAGGAAGCTTCTTCACCTTCGGTTCCGTAAACATTCCGTGCTTTCACCCTGAATACGTAATGCCCTGGTGACAAATTGCTGAAAAAAACCTTGGATTCAGACGACCAGGCCGACCAATAATCCCGGTACCCTTCAAGAAAATAGCTGTACCGGGTTTCCTCCGGCTTGTCATAAAAAGAAGCAGCATATTCAAACTGCACACTGTTGTCGGCAAACCGTATTTCCGGCAGCATTCCCTTTTCCTGCTGCAGCAAAGGAAGAAAAGAGGATGTGTCGGATGAATTCCCTGCAAAATATCCTCCGAACAAAAGGGAGTCTTTTCCAATGGTGATGTTCCGTATGAGGGTTTTGAAGGGGGCATCGTACCGGAAAGGAACCTTTTCGTCAATGGTATACAGCTCATTTCCCACGCCAATCCAGATAACGCTATCGGAATCGCGGTAAGCATTATACATCATTCTTCTGGTCAAAGGACGGAAAGGAGCTTCAATTACTCTGGGCTTCTGGCTATTGCCGGTAAACAGAAGTTTTTCGACCCAGGCCTGGCTACCCTGAACGCAAATTGCGAGGTATTCCCGAGGGCCAATTCGTACAAAGTTAAAAACCCCTTTACTTCCATCAGACCATTCTCTGCCCATCAGGGTATCGGGCACAATTTTGTCGTCAGCACTGTTGTAACGATACACGCCCGAAGGAGTGGCAAATACCAGACGGCCATTCACAATAAATACGTTGTCGTCGCGCAGGGTCGGCAGACCGTCTTCCAGTCCATAGTGCCGCACAAGAGTATCCCTGCCCGAAATATTGATTCGGATAATTCCGTTGGCATAAGTACCAATCCACACATTGCCATTTTCATCGTCAATGGCAGTTCTGGTTTCTATTCCCTTTACCTGATGGAAGGTGCCGGCAAATTTCCATCCTGCGGGCATTCTCCGGAGAATGTTCAGGCCATCAGGGCCGCAGACATACACAGTCCCCTGGTTGTTGGTTGAATTGAACAAACCTCTGGCCTTAAAGGCAGGAACATGATACGCTTTTTCGAGTGAAACCGATTGTCCGGGTCCGGTAATTTCAAACACCCCATAGTCAGTAGCTACCAGCAGGTAATCCTGTTTCCCTCCCATATTGCGCACGCGACAAAACGACCAGGGAGAAGAAATACCCGGTATAGGAATAAAAGCAGCATCGGATGCATTTTCACCCTTCAGATAATATACTTTCCGACCGGCAGCAATGTAAACCGTACCATTAAACTTCACAACATCGGTTATTTCTCCCTCAATCCCCTGTTCTTCACCCAGAATCCGGATGGGAGAAAAGATCTGGGCACACGAAATGCCGGAGGAAAGCGTAACCCACAGTCCCTGGCCGGAGGTTGGCTCATTTCCGGCATACAAAGCAGTAACGCCATCATCCTGCAGACGCCTTGATTTGTCAATGTGGTTGACCATTCTTCCCTCCTGGTCAATGATAACGACCCCTTTTTCAATGGTCCCGATGGCATACCTTCCATCAGGCAACGAAACTGCATTGTATATATTTGTGCCCTTTAACCACAAAGCAGTTTCCCTGCTCAGAAAATCGCTCACCTGTCCGGTAACCGGATTGTATAGCCGCACTCCCTGGCTTGAAAAAACCACCAGGGAATCATTCCGGTATGGCAAAACCGCCTGCACAGGAATGGAAGCAAAGACCTCTCCTCCGGGAGACGGAACAAATTCCTTTCCGTCAAAAACAAGAAGCCCCCTGGATATGGATCCATGGAAAATCTTCCCATTAGCCAGAAACGACCAGTAGGAATTCAGACTCCGCGGGAATGCATATACACTGATTGTTTTCCCGGACCAAATAAAAAGGTATTCGGTGGATGCAAAATATACCTTTCCGTCGTGGCAGAAAATGTTGTATATGGAAGAGAAGAGCCGGGCTGAATCGGGAACAAGAGTCAAAAAAGATCGGTATTGCAGTTTCCCTGAAGCATCGGGAACCAACATGCCAAAATCACCCTCGGAGCCTACATAAATTCTTCCTTCACTATCGGAAGCCAGTGACCAGACAATGCCTTTGGGGACAAAGATTTTGCGCCAGGAAACGCCATCGTACTCGAGCACCCCGTCATCGTTGTTGCCAAAATACATTACACCGCGATGATCTCTGGCTACAGCATAGTTCCAGGCTCCGAACCCGTTTTCAATCGGTGAGTAATTTTTAACCAGCACCATCCCCTTTTCAAAAACCTGGGAAAAAAGGGAAAATGGCACCACAAACCCAAGAATACATGCAATACGCAGACGAAAAACCATGTGCATCCCGGTGCGGTTATTTTCGTCTTAAAGATAAGAAGTTAATTGGTGATAACAACCATTTGCCCAGCGAAAATTATGGTAATATCCGCTCAACAGGCTACAGAGGCAAAAGGCATTATCTGCTTCAGTTGCCCGGAAAATATAGTTTGGCCGTGTAAACCTTGTCCCTTCCGGCCATTTTCACAATGTAAATTCCTGCGGGCAAAAAGGTTTGAATCTGGTTAATTTTTTCCTTTTGCAATGCACAGGTCTGAACCATTTGACCGGTGAGGTTATAAATTCCGACAAACGGACCCAGCACCTCCGGATTATCGGCCGCAATCATCAGGTTGTTGCGCCAGGTATACAATCGGACATGGAATTTTTCCTCCGCAACCGAGGTAGATTCAAATGCACTGCTTTCCCCTGCCGTGAATTCAGAAAGCACATTCGTGGTGGCTGAGAAAGAATGCTCTGCCGTATTTACTGCACTGAGTTTGGTCCACAACGGAGCGGTATACTGACCTCCAAACAATACCAGTTCATCGCCCTGAACGTCTGCCGGGGTATAATAAAATTTCAGTTCAGCCGAATAGTCAGTGATTCCGCTTTGCGACATGCTCCAGTATCGGTTAATGTAGTTGGCTGAACTGGAATTCAGAGGATGCCTGGTATTGAAAACGCGCACAGATGCAAAGGCGTCACCGGCAAAGGTACCTGAGGTAAAAAGCACCGACACCGGCGAATATTCTTGAACATTGGTGTTATCACCTACAGGAAAAACAAAACCGGCAGGAGCATCAAATTTTTTTCGCAGTTCGCCGGCTCCGTCGGTAATTACCATAGCCATTTCCGATGGCTCTCCGGCAACGGCCGACATAGGTCCAAGAGTAAGATGGTAATCGGACAGGTACAAAGATCCTGTGTTTAGCAACAGGTCGCCGGCAAGGGAAACATGGTTGGAAAGAAATACCCCTCCGGGATTACTGACAGAAATTTTGCCAAAAACAGTAGGAAGGGTCCCACCTATGGTCTGGGCAGAACCTCCCTGAAAAATCACCTCCCCGGCATTGGAAGGGCTAAGAAGCACAGTCCCTCCATCGGCGTTGTTCAGCCAGTCGCCCTGCAAATAAATTTTACCGTTCAGGCTCAGCCGGCCGGAAACAGCACCTGCCGATTGGTTGATATAGGAAGCACCGGAACCCTGGGCTGATATCACAGCGTTGCCGCTCACCACAATCAGGGCTCCTTTGTTAATAATGCCTTTCTGGGCCTGCATGGAGCAGGTCAGCATCAATAACATCCCGAGTAAGAATAAGGATCTCATCTGCTTACCGGTTAATTGGTGTTAAATACCCTGCATCATGGCCTGCTTTGCTTCTCAAGCTGTTCAACCCTCTGCTGAAGCTGTTCAATCTGCTTCTGCTGTTCCTTGATGGCTTCCACCAGCACCGGAACCAGCTTGGAATAATCAACGGCCTTATACCCGTCAGGACCTTCCCTGACAAGCTCAGGAAATAGCGGTTCAACCTGCTGGGCAACAAAACCGATTTGTCTTCCTTTATCAAAGCCTTTATCAGGAAATTCATCTGTACGGTAATCGAAATTCACACCCTGCAACTGCAGAATTTTCCCGAGGCTTCCGCTAAGGGGCACAATGTTCTTTTTCAGGCGTATATCAGAACCGAACCACGTGCCAGAACAATAAGCATTCCCATTAACATAAAGTGCATAAGATGTACCTCCGGAGACAAACAGTCCATAATAACTGCTTGCTGAAGCATTAATTCCTACATTGGCGTTGAAACGCAATTGATTCAGATTGAAATCGCCGTACATCAATGCCGAAGAAGCACCTCCACCGGCATTGTCAATAATCAGGGTATTGGATACGGTAGTACCCTGCCCTGCACTATATCCAATAAAAATGTTACCCGAGCCGGTGGCATCAGACCCCGCTGAAGTACCCAGATATACATTGTTGCTTCCGTTAAAATAACGGAAACCGGCATATTTACCGATAAATACATTCCGGCTTCCTGTGAACCTGCTGGATGAATTATCATAATCCCCGCCGGCACCTCCGCCGACAAACACATTGTCCTCACCGGTTGATACAGTATATCCGGCCGAATTACCAACAAAAACATTCGTCCGGCCTGTGTTATATTTCCCTGCCATGTAACCCACATAGGTACCTGCCTGCCAATCTGCCAGAGAATAACCTGCCTGGTAGCCCACCGCAGTAATATACGATGCACCTGTATTCAGAAAACCTGACTGGTATCCCATGAAGGTATTATAATTGCCTGTAGTGTTGCTGTAACCGGCCTGATAGCCAAGAAAAGCATTGTACTGTCCGCCGTTATTGGAATACCCGCTCTGATAGCCTAAAAATACATTGTATCCCGATGTTGTATTGCTGTAACCGGCCTGATAGCCAAGAAAAGCATTGTACTGTCCCTCGTTATTGGAATACCCGCTCTGATAGCCTAAAAATACATTGTATCCCGATATTGTATTGCTGTAACCGGCCTGATAACCGGCAAACAAATTATTAGCCCCGGTTGTGAGCGATCTGCCGGCTTCCTTCCCGATGGCTACATTGGAATTCCCGGTAGTGATAAAAATTGCAGCCGATGTTCCTATTGCCAGGTTGTCATATCCGGTGGTAAGGTGCGCCCCGGAACCGTTTCCAATCAGAATATTGTTGTCGCCCCCCTCTGGCACTGAGGTAAAATTTCCATTGCCTCCTGCATATACTCCAATAAAGATGTTGTTGTTTCCCTTTTTAAATGAGGCACCGGCAGCACCTCCGACAAAGGTATTGTAACTGCCGCCAATGGTATTGATACCTGCCATTGTGCCAAGATAGGTATTGGCGCCACCGTCAACATTTGATTTGCCTGACAGATTTCCGAAAAACGCATTGGCCGTTCCGGTGGTATTGGCCGTCCCCGACTGGTACCCGACAAAAGCATTGTACATTCCGGTGGTATTGGCCATTCCCGACTGGTACCCCATAAAAACATTGTACTTCCCAGTAGTATTGCTGATACCACTCTCCTGCCCTATCCAGTAATTCTCAGGGGTAA
>JAAYUG010000130.1 GCA_012517825.1 Bacteroidales bacterium
GTTAAGCCCGGATTGCGCATCAGGAGTGAAAACGAACTGATGCGCAGTGCGCTGGCCTTGCGCGAAAGCATCCGGGCAAATCCCGCTGAAACGCAGTGGAAGCGGCCGATTAAGCCCGGATTGCGCATCAGGAGCTAAAGCGAACTGATGCGCAGTGCGCTGGCCTTGCGCGAAAGCATCCGGGCAAATCCCGCTGAAACGCAGTGGAAGCGGCCGATTAAGCCCGGATTGCGCATCAGGAGTGTAAGCGAACTGATGCGCAGTGCGCTGGCCTTGTGCGAAAGCATCCGGGCAAATCCCGCTGAAACGCAGTGGAAGCGGCCCGCAGGGAACATTGCGCACTTTTGCTGCGCAATGTGGAATAAATCATTTGCACTCCTAATAAATTCATTACTTTTGCCGCAAATTTTTTCAGGGTGTCGCGCAAATTGCTGATGTACGTATTGCTTCTTGCCGCCATGCTTTTCTGGGGCTTTTCCTTTGTATGGTATAAAATGGCGTATCAGCATTTTCTTCCTCTCACTGTGGTATTCTTCAGGCTTTCCCTTTCATCCGCTTTTCTTTTCCTGCTGGCTGTGACCATGAGGAAGTTGCAGCATGTATCCCGTAAAGACCTGCCACTGTTTTTTCTTGTCGCTCTTTTTGAACCATTCCTTTATTTCATAGGTGAAAGTTTCGGAATGCAATATGTTTCATCCACTTTGGCATCCATTATCATTGCCACCATTCCTGTTTTTACCCCTGTGGCTGCCTACTATTTTTTCAAGGAAAAAATTTCTGTTCTCAACATCGCCGGTATTATCATCTCCCTTGCTGGTGTGCTGATTGTGGTTAATGCAAATTCCTCCCATGGCACTTCTTCCCTCCTCGGCGTCGTTCTTATTTTTATGGCAGTTTTTTCGGCTGTTGGTTATTCCCTGCTTGTAAAACGGCTGACGGAACGTTTCAATCCGTTTACCATTGTAGCCTGGCAAAATGGCATAGGTGCCCTTCTCTTCCTGCCCTTATTTTTGGTGTTTGAATTCCCCGCGCTGGACTTTGGTGCCATTACATGGAAAAATATGCTGCCGGTTGTTTATCTCACTTTTTTCGCCTCAGTTCTTGCCTTTATTTTCTTCGTCAATGCAGTTTCCTCGATAGGTGCTTCAAAAGCCAATATTTTTACCAATGCCATTCCGGTTTTTACAGCCTTGTTTTCGTGGCTCCTTCTGGGAGAGCAGTTAAGCGCCATGAAACTGACAGGAATGTTCATTGTTATGGCAGGCATCGTCATGTCGCAGATGTCGCGCAGCAGGATTACCCGTTTTCTGATGGTTTTTCGCTCGCAGGAATAAGGACAGAATCTTATTTCCACCTTGACTGTTCGTGCACAATAACATTCAGTCCTTTGTGGACGGCTTCAATGGTAATTTTTTTTTTCATAACAGCCGGTTCTCCGTCATAATGAACAGCCCCTGCCTTTTTCCTTTTGAGAACGGCTTTATCGGTGCGCAGAACCTTCAGGTAGGGACTTTTGTGCAATTTTCGGCTGAACAGGCGATACCCGATATTCAGAGCCCGGAATCTGGGAAACGGCGCCAGAATGCAGATATCCAGTTTACCATCCTGAATATCGGCATGGGGCGAAATGTATGCATTGTTTCCCCATTGGGCTGCATTGGCAAAAGTGACAAGAAATGCCCTGCTGTTGACTCTGGTTTTCCCGGCTTTTAACTGGTATTTCTTGGGTTTGTAATGGACATATTCCGAAAGCGTGGTTTTGACATACGTAATAAATCCTCTTTGTTCGCTTTCGGCAAAGCGCATACCGACAAAAGCATCAAAACCAACACCACAGGTACAGAAAAATGGAATACCGTTAACCAAACCATAATCAATGCTGATTACCTTGCTATGGTTAATCACATTAACCGCCTCCTTAACCCGGACAGGGATTCTTAGATGCCTTGCCAGTCCGTTTCCTGATCCGACCGGAATAATACCGAGAGCGGCATCTTTCCCGGCAAGGGCCGCTCCGACTTCATTTACCGTTCCGTCTCCTCCTACTGCAATTATTTTCTGTATGCCTTTTTTTATAGCCTTACGGGCCAGCTTTGTTCCATGACCCTTATATTCTGTGTACCTGAATTCCGGTTCATACCGCTTTGTATTCAAATGCCGCCGAATGGAATTTTCCAGATTGGTCTTGCTGCGAATTCCGGCAATTGGATTGATTATAAATAAAATTGGCTCTTTTGCCTTATCCATTATACCGTTTTTAATAGAATTTCAACTTTCCAATGCAAAGGTAGACGAATATTGGATTATCGCAATTATTAGCCAATGAGACGGAAGAAGGGTTACGCCGAACGCGATTTTCTGATTTCAGCCGATAATTCATACTTCTTCTGTATTTTTGCCGTTAATAAGTTGTATCGAAAACTTTTCTTTTGAACCGATTCGGCTACATAATCTTTGCGGGCGCTTTTCTGCTGACCGGAGAAATCTCAGGCCAGATTGGAGGAACTTCCACATGGAATTTTCTGAATCTTACCAGCTCAGCGCGAATTGGTGCTCTCGGAGGGAAAAATGTGGCGCTGGCTGATGGGGATCTCAACCTGGCATATTTCAATCCTTCCCTCCTTACGGAAGACATGCACAATAACCTGGCCCTCAATTATGCCACGCTCTTTTCCGGTGTCAGTTACGGATACGTTGCTTATGCCAGAACCATTCCAAAAACCGGCACATTCGCCGGAGGAATTCATTATATTAACTATGGAACATTTTCAGCTGCCGATGAAACAGGACAAATAACAGGCCAGTTCAGGGCTGCAGAATATGCACTTTATCTCACGTATTCACGGACATTTGATACATGCTGGAATGCCGGTATTACTATCAAGCCGGTGTATTCATCGCTCGAACGGTATCAGGCGTTCGGACTGGCCGCTGATCTTGGGGCATCCTATACCTCCCCGAACCGTCTGTTTACGGCCGGATTAGTTTTTCGTAACATGGGACTGCAGTTCAAAGGATACTATACGCAGTCGAAAGAACCGCTTCCATTTGAAATCCTGGCGGGAGTAGCCCAGAAACTGCAATATGCTCCTTTCCGTTTCCTCATTACCGCCCAGCAGCTTCAACGCTTTGACCTTACCTATAAAAACCCGGATGATCCGTCCGATATTGACCCCATAACCGGCAAGCCCGTAAAAAAGAACCGGACGGAAGAACTGGCCGATCAGTTCATGCGCCATATAATACTTGGTGTGGAATTTGTCCCTTCCCGCAGTTTTTACTTTCGTCTTGGTTACAACTACCAGAGAAGAAAAGAAATGATGATTGACACACGTCCGGGCACCGTTGGATTCTCATGGGGCTTCGGGCTTCGTATCAACAAATTCAATATTAGTTACGGACGGGCAGCCTGGCATCTGGCCGGCGGCACCAATTTCTTTTCCCTCAGTACCAATTTCTCCGAATTTGGCTTCCTCGACAAATCAATCAATCAGTAAACCGATCATGCAATCCATCCCCGATCATCTTATTATAGCCGTTGACGGACATTCCTCCTGCGGTAAAAGCACTTTTGCCAAAGCTATTGCAAAACGGCTCGGATACAGATATATTGACAGCGGGGCAATGTACAGGGCCGTCACTCTGTTCTGTTTACGAAAACATCTTTTTCACGGCGAAAATCCTGATATGGAAAATCTGCTCCGGCTGCTTCCTGAAATCGAAATTTCATTTGAATACAGTCCCGCACGGCAAGAGAACGAAATTGTGCTCAACGGCGAGTTTGTCGAAGAAGCGATACGTGAGCCTGAAGTAGCCGGAAAAGTGAGCATCATCAGCAAAATTCCCGAAGTTCGATTACGGCTGGTGGAAATACAGAGGAAGCTGGGAGAAAAAGGCGGCATTGTAATGGACGGACGGGATATAGGTACGGTTGTATTTCCTCAGGCTGACATAAAAATTTTCCTCACCGCCTCACCGGAGATACGAGCTCAGCGACGCTTCAAAGAACTCCGGGAAAAAGGAATCGATATCAGCTTTAAGGAAGTTCTGGAAAACATTCTCGAACGCGACAGGATTGATTCAACCCGGTCGGTTAGTCCCCTGAAAAAAGCTCCCGATGCACTCCTGCTCGACAATTCGCATATGACTGTGGAACAACAAATGGAATGGTTTGAAAAGGTGTTGCATGAACGGTTCGGAAGGTAATCAGATTGTATTATCTTTGCAGGCTTTAATTCGAGGTGTGAACCAATGGAAATAACCATCGATCCGGATGCAGGCTTCTGCATCGGAGTTACACGGGCAATCCGGATGGCTGAAGAAGCGGCAAAGAAAGGTCCTGTTGCCACTCTGGGAGATATCGTCCACAACCCGGAAGAAGTACAGAGGCTGAAAAACAAAGGCATCGGCTCGGTAACCCACACCGATCTGCCAAAAATGCAGGGTAGCGTTATTCTGCTCCGGGCTCATGGCGAGCCACCTTCTACCTACGAAACAGCTCAGCTTTGCGATCTGAACCTTATCGATGCTACCTGTCCGATTGTTGCCGGCGTTCAGAAAAAAATCAAAAAGGCCTATAAAGAAGCTCTCACCGTCAACGGACAAATCGCCATATACGGAAAGCCTGGTCATCCCGAAACTATTGGTCTTAAAGGACAAACTGGAAATACAGCAATCGTCATTTCTGAAACGGCTGATCTGGATACAATTGATTACAACCGGCCGCTCTGGCTTTTTGCCCAGACCACCATGCAGCCGGCAAAATTCAGCCTGATAGCCGGCGAAATCAGAAAAAGATTCATCCAGGCTGGCCGGAACCCTGACGAAATGCTCCGGGTATCCAGTACAATTTGCCGCTATGTTTCCGGAAGGGAAGCAAAAATCAGAGAATTTGCGCGAAGGTTTGATGTAATTGTCTTCGTTAGCGGAGCAAACAGCTCAAACGGAAATTACCTCTATTCCTGCTGTAAGGAAGAAAATCCGAGGAGCTATTTTGTTTCACACGCTGATGAACTGAAAAAAGAATGGTTTGCCGGTGCATCTTCTGCCGGAATCAGCGGTGCTACCTCAACACCCCAATGGCTTATGGAAGAAGTAAAAAACCGCATGATGGAGCTGGAAAAATAATATTCACTTAATACATTGTAATTAAACGTTTTATACCTTTGCAACGATTTTGTTTAACATAGATTGAGATTATGAGAGAAGTGAAAAAAATCGGAGTGCTTACCTCAGGAGGGGATGCACCGGGAATGAATGCTGCTATCCGTGCCGTAACCCGTGCAGCACTGCACCATAACATTGAAGTGTATGGCATCATGCGGGGATACGAAGGGTTGATTAGCGGAGAAATCAAAAAGATGTGTTCCTCGGATGTGAGCGGAATTATTCAGAAAGGGGGAACTATCCTTCAGACCGCCAGATCAGTGGCATTCCGCACACCGGAAGGACGAGTACAGGCCAGGGAAAATCTGAAAAAATTTGACATCGACAGCCTGATTGTAATCGGCGGTGACGGATCATTTGCCGGAGCCAGCATTTTCTCCCGTGAGCACAATTTCCCTGTGATCGGAATACCCGGTACGATAGACAACGACCTGTACGGAACAGAATATACCATCGGGTATGATACTGCACTGAATACCGTAGTGGAAGCCGTTGACAAGATTAAAGATACTGCCAGTTCGCATAACCGTATTTTCTTTGTGGAAGTGATGGGCCGTGAAGCCGGCTTTCTTGCCCTCATGAGCGGCATTGCCTGCGGAGCAGAAGCTATCCTGATTCCCGAAGTTCCGGGACAAATTGACAAATTAATGAACTATCTTTCCTTGCGGGGCCAGCAAAAGAAATCCAGTATTATTCTGGTGGCCGAAGGGGAAGATGAAGGCGGAGCAATTGCCGTCTCCAAAAAAGTCCAGGCTGCATTCCCGCAGTTTGATATACGGGTGACCATTCTCGGACACATTCAGCGAGGCGGAAGTCCCACAACCCACGACCGTGTTACAGCCAGCAGGCTGGGTGTTGCTGCAGTGGAAGCCCTGCTCGATGACCAGACCAGCATTATGGTTGGTATTGATAACGATCAGATTGTGCATGTTCCTCTGAGTAAAACCATCAAGTTGCATAAAACCGTTGATCCCCAGCTTCTGGAAGTTGCCGAAATTCTGATTGGATAGACACCCTCCGTGCGGAATTCTGCCATCCTGTGCCGGTGCTTTTTCGTCATAAAGCCACATATTAACAGTGGTTTGGGTATATTTGTATGCCCAATCCGCTAATATGACGAATCATCCGCTTTATGCCGAGGTTATCCTGCCCCTTCCCCTTCCGGGGACTTTTACTTATACGGTTCCTTCCGGATGGGAAGACAGGATGAAACCCGGAGTACGTGCACTGGTTCCCTTTGGTGCACGCAGAATCCTCAGCGGAATTGTTGCATCGGTTACTGATACAGCTCCCGAGGTGCCCAATGTAAAGCCGTTGACGGATATTCTGGACGAATCTCCTGTTGTGGTTCCTTTTCAAATTACATTCTGGCATTGGATTGCTGACTATTATATGTGTACGCCGGGGGAAGTGAGCAAGGCAGCCCTCCCGTCAGGACTGAAACTTGAAAGTGAAACCCGGATGTTCGCACGGGAAGACTTTGTGAAAACTGAAGAGCTGTCCCCCTCCGAATTGGCCATCTTCTCATTGCTTCAAAAGAAAAAAGGCATGCGGATCAACGATATAGCAAAACAGTTGCAGAAGAATTCTGTCCTTCAACCGTTGAAAAAACTGCTCGACAAAGGAGCTGTTTCAGCCAGCGAGAGTATAAAAGAAGGATACCATCCCCAGCTGAAAGCTTACCTGCGCCTGCACTCCGACTGGATTAACCCGGCATCACATACCACGCTCAATGAAAAGCTGAAAAAGGCACCCCGGCAACTTCAGGCAATGGAAAACTTTCTGCGGCTGGCTGAAAAGGAACCATCTCCTGATAAATTCCTGATTGCACGCGAAGAATTTTTGCGCATTACAGGAGTTTCCCATGCTATAGTGCGAAATCTCATCGAACGCAATATCCTTGTTGTTGACTATCTGGAATCCGCATCAGAAAAGGAAGTGCTCTCAGAACCAGTTATTTCAACTGTTCTGGAAGAACCTCAGCAAAAGTGCCTTGAAGAAATCAAAATGCACTTTGAAAAAACCGCGACCGTTCTTCTGCATGGAGTTACTTCCAGCGGCAAAACGGAGATCTATATTCACCTCATATCCGAATATCTCCGCCAGGGGAAACAGGTTCTGTACCTGCTTCCGGAGATAGCACTTACTTCGCAGATTATCAGGCGACTGCAAAAAGTTTTCGGGAACCTGGTGCATGTGTATCATTCCCGTTTCAGTGACGCTGAGAGAATTGCAACCTGGAACAAACTTCTGCCTGAACAGGGTAAGACACCTGAGCCTTCCATCATCCTGGGTGTGCGTTCTTCTGTCTTCCTGCCATTCACCAACCTTGGCCTGGTCATTGTTGACGAGGAACACGAAAACACCTACAAGCAGTTTGATCCCGCACCCCGTTACCATGCACGTGATGCAGCCATCGTACTTGCCGGTCTGCATGGTGCGAGAGTATTGCTCGGATCAGCAACCCCGTCGGTTGAGTCCATGTTCAACTGCCAGAGCGGGAAATATGCGCTGGTAGAACTGAAAGAACGGTATGGCAATATTAAACTTCCAGCCATTGAAGTGGTAGATATGCGCATTGAGCGGAAAAAAAGACCTCCCAGAATATTGTTCTCCGACCGTCTTTCAGAAGAAATCAAGCAGGCCCTTTATCAGAAGGAACAGGTAATTCTCTTCCAGAACCGGCGCGGATTCGCTCCCTACCTGCAATGCCACGAATGCGGCTGGGTACCTGTATGCAGGCATTGTGATGTAAGCCTGGTATATCATAAACAGCTCAATCAGCTTGTCTGTCATTATTGCGGCACCGTGTACCCCGGCAACATGCAATGCCGGCAATGCGGCAGTACCGACCTGCGCACCATGGGCTCAGGGACCGAGAAAATTGAAGAAGAAATTTCCCTCCTTTTTCCCGGTGCCAGGGTGGCCAGGATGGATCTGGATTCAACCCGTTCCCGGACATCGTACGAAAGAATACTGAATGAATTTGAACAGGGAACCACCAATATTCTGGTAGGAACCCAGATGATAACAAAAGGTCTTGATTTTGACCGCGTGCAGGTTGTGGGCATCATTAACGCCGATCATCTTCTGAATTTTCCTGACTTCCGTTCCTTTGAACGTGCTTTCCAGCTGATGGAGCAGGTAAGCGGCCGGGCCGGGAGAAGAGACCGGCAGGGAAAGGTGATCATTCAGACTTCCCAACCGGAGCACAGAATCATACGGGCCGTAATGAAACATGATTTTTATGCCATGCTCAGGGAAGAACTGCACGAACGCAAAACCTTTCAGTATCCTCCCTTTTCGCGTCTCATCCGCATAACGGTCAGGCACAGTTCAGAAGACAAAACAACCCGTGCCGCTCTTCACCTTGCAGAAACCCTCCGTGAAACTTTCCCGGGAAGAGTAACAGGCCCGGATCTTCCTGTAGTGGGCAGAATCCAGAACAAGTACCTGAGAAATATCCTCATTAAACTGGAACGGGGAAAGAACCTTGAAGCCGACAGAAAAAAGGTTGCTGCCATACTGGAACAGGCAAAGCTGGTTCCGCTTCTTAAGGGCGTTGATATTGTTCCGGATGTGGATCCCTTTTAACCTGAAGCAGAATTAATCATCAAATTGCTATCTTTGGCCTCCTAAAATTTTGCATTGTGACAACCCGTTCAATAAAGGAAGCTTTTGAAGGATTTTCGCGCCTTCGCGTTATGATTATCGGTGATGTTATGGTCGATTCCTACCTGTGGGGTAAGGTGGAACGCATATCGCCCGAAGCACCGGTTCCCATCGTAACATGTACCAACAGGGAAGACCGGCTGGGAGGTGCTGCCAACGTGGCCCTGAATATCCGCAGCCTGGGTGCATCAGCCCTCCTCTGTTCGGTAATAGGAAACGACACGGCAGGAAAAACCTTCATCAGGTTGCTGAAACAAAATAAAATGGAAACTGCCGGCATCCTTTATGACTCAACCCGAAAAACGACCCAGAAAACCCGCATTATCAGCAGTAATCAGCATTTACTGAGGGTTGACGAAGAGGATACCCACTATCTGCAACCTCATACCGAAACCCTGCTTCTTGAAGCGATACGCGCACTGGTTTCGCGGATAAAAATTGATGCCGTAATTTTTCAGGATTACGACAAGGGAGTTATCACACCGCGCATTATTGAAGAAACATCAAAACTCTTCCAGGAGGCTGGCATTCCGGTACTGGTTGATCCCAAAAAACGCAATTTTGCCTTATACAGGAATGCTACCGTTTTTAAACCCAATTTCAGGGAATTTGCCGAAGGCGTAAAGGCTGACATTTCGCGCAATGACAGGGAGAAAATTGCCCGGGAAGCCTCAGCATTTCTCCAAAAGACAGGACATAAATATTTGCTGCTCACTCTTTCGGAGCAAGGGGTGTTGATAACCGACGGCCGCGAATCGCATCACATTCCGGCACATGTTAGAGACATCGCCGATGTTTCGGGAGCCGGCGATACGGTAATAAGTGTTGCCGCCCTTTGTTTTGCGTCAGGACTTTCTCCTCTGGTAACTGCTGAAATTGTCAATCTTGCCGGAGGTATTGTGTGTGAAAAGGTTGGGGTGGTTCCTGTCGACAGGGAACAGTTGCTGCAGGAAAGCCTTCAGCTGGATTTTGTGAAATAAGACCTGAATTTTGGGGAACTTTTGTATCTTTGCAGACCTAAAACCATTTTCGGGGTGTGGCGCAGTTGGTTAGCGCGCTACGTTCGGGACGTAGAGGCCGGTGGTTCGAGTCCACTCACCCCGACGAACATTTTTTTTAAAAATATCTTAAAATTCACCAGAAGCCCGCAGAATAAAGCCTGCGGGCTTCTGTCGTTTTGGCAGCGCCCATTGTTTTAGCTCAAAAAATGCCATTTTTTCCTATTTTCGTGCAACGGTTGTGCAACGCCGTGCAACGAGGCCAAAAAACCCGTTGCACGCATGTAATATCAAGGGTTTTTAAACTTTCCAAAATGATGCATCTCAAATTTTTTATGATGAAAAAGATTCCTGTTACTACGCGCCCTTAAAGGATGAAATACATCTCGTTAAAATTGATGCCTTTACCGACATTGTAAATTATTACAAAGTACTCTTTCATGAGGTGATCCACTCTACAAAGCACCCATCAAGGCTTGGCAGGGGAAAACCATTGAAAGATTCACATAACAGCAAAGCTGAATATGCAGCTGAAGAACTTGTGGCGGAAATCGGAGCCGCTATAATGGCAACTGAACTTAGCCTAATTTACGACCGCCAAAATACAATAGTATATTTGAAAGGCTGGCTCGATGAAGCCGTTAAGAAGTCAGGCAAAGACCAGGATTCTATATTGCTCGAAGCCTACGGGTATGCCATTGATGCAGTAGAATACTTGCTGAAAGACGTTGATGTTGATAAAATATTGCCAAAATCAATATTAGAGCGTGCCAAAACAGAAGGGGAAAAGCCGGAAGAAAAATCTGAAAAAGAATCAGGGAAAGATAAATTGCCTAAAGCATCCAGTTCACAAACAACTTTATGGGGAATTGGGAATAGAATTGATATTATTGAAATAAACAATCAGTTTAATCACGAAATAGATTTACTTTCCAAAAACAAGCTACCTAAAAATCATATCTTCAAACTTGGTGATCCCACTGAAAAACTGCTTGCAGCAGGGATTCCTAATTTAGAAATTGAATTATCAGCATCAAGGTTGCTAAACAAATCAAAACAAGAGGAACATAAATTTGAGCTGACTGAATTAAGAAATCTCCCAATCCTCATTCAAAATCCTATTGCGGTATTCAGAAGTGCAACACAATTAGGTGCATTTGTAGTAATGCTCGAGATTGAAAAAAAAGGTAAACCATTTGTTGTTGCGCTGCATTTAAAAGCCTTCGGCAACAACCACATCAACAGCATACGATCTATTCATTATAGAAAAGCAAGGCATCTCATTAACTGGATAAAAGAAAAACTACTTTTGTGGGTCGACAAAGAAAAAGCTCTTAATTGGCTATCCAAACAGCGGTACAATTCCGCTGACGTTGGATATACAATTAAGAGCGTCACAAATATAATAAAAAACTTTGTCAATCCCAACAATGAATCTGATAATTCACTTGGAAGAAACTCACTGGGGTTAGTTAACCTCTAACTCTGAAAGGAGATACGTATAATGTTTCGATGGGAATCTCAAATTTTTCGAAAAGACGTTTAGCATAATTGGTTATTTCATTTAAATGCCAGCTATCATTGATTTTAATCATTTTAAGATCCGAAAGCATCTGTATAAGGTCATTCACAGAATATTTTTTAA
>JAAYUG010000131.1 GCA_012517825.1 Bacteroidales bacterium
AAAATTTAAAAAATAAAGTATCATCGCTCGTATTACCCTTGACAAATTCGGAGCGTGGGCTATCTTTGCTTAACAGGATGACAATGGAACGTCCTAAACTGTTTTGAAAAATATGTCCAGAAAATAGGGGGTCAAACCATTATTATTCAAAGTATTTTTCTTGTTATTTTATTGACTAACAGATAATTAATTGTACAAAAACTTTTACCAGAATTTTCAATTAGAACAAAACACTTACTATTAAGAAAATGGATTTAAACATTTTGAAAGGGGATATTTTGTGAATGGGGTTAATAAAATTATGGATGTATTAGTCAGACCAAATGAGCATCTACAAAATATTTATTTCTATGTATCTGAAAACTCTGAATAAACTGATCCTGCTGGGGTTCCTTTGTTTTTCCTGTGCTGGTAAAGAAAAAACGCCGGATAATAACAATCGATTGTGGTACAGATATCCAGCAAAATATTGGAATAGCCAGGCCCTGCATCTTGGCAACGGATATTTTGGTGCTTCTTTTTTTGGAGGAGTTGAAGAAGAGGTTTTTGCCATATCGGAAAAGAGTTTTTGGACAGGCGGACCTGCCAATGGAAATTGGACCAAAGCTGGTGTTAATCCGAAAGCAAAAGAATCCCTTCCGCTAATTAGGGCAAAAATCCTTAACGGAGAAACTCTCATAGCTGATAGTTTGGTATCGAACAATTTTTTTGGTTCATCGGAACTTTTCGGTTATTTTACATCGGTTGGCAATTTATCTGTTAAATTTCTGAATCATGAAGCCCGGACAGATTATTATATAAGAACCCTGGATCTTGAACATTCCCTGGGCACGGTTGAATATGAAATGAACCAGACCAGATACAAAAGAGAGTATTTCTGTTCTTATCCTGATCGTGTTCTTGCCATGCGATTCTCTGCGAATAGTCCCGGAAAGATCTCATTTAATCTAAAAATTGATATTCTGCAGGATTCTTCCAGCATTGAAATTTCAGAGAATACCTATCAGGTAAAAGGGTTTATCAACGACAATCATCGCCCATTCAATGTACTGGTATATATGAGGAACCATGGAGGGAAAGTGGGGAAAGACGGGAATTTTATGACGGTAAGAAGTTCAGATACAGTTGAGATTTACCTGACTGTTGCAACAGATTATGAGATGAAATATCCCGAATACACAGGCGCTCAACCAGAGAAAGCAACTACAGATATTATTCATAATGTTATGAAAAATGAATATGGATATCTGAAAAAACGACATATATCTGATTACAGGGCATTATACGACCGGGTTAAATTTACAGTAGAAGGCAATCATGAAATGGAAAAACTTCCGACAAACGAGCGCTTTCAAAGACTTAAAGCCGGTGCCTCCGATCCGGGCTATAAAGTCCTTGCATTCAATCTTGGCCGATACATGATTATCAGCTCATCGCGTCCTAATACCCTGCCTGCCAATCTCCAGGGTGTCTGGAATGTCTTTCGTGTTGCTCCCTGGGCGGGTAATTATCAGAGCAACATAAACCTCCAGGAAATCTATTGGTCATGTGGCCCGACAGATTTGGCAGAATGTCAGCAAGCATATATCAATTGGATTGAGAACCTTTCCATCTCAGGAAGAGAAGTGGCAAGGCGGATCTATGGCACCAAAGGCTGGGTCAGTCATACCACCGGAAATATCTGGGGACACGCTGCACCCATCGGAAGTCATCCCTGGGGTATGTTCCCAATGGGAGCGGCATGGCATTGTCAGGCTGTATGGGATCAGTTTGCCTTCACCCAGGATACCCAATATCTTCGAAAGCAAGCTTATCCGCTGTTGAAGGATGCATCTGTATTTTGGCTTGAAAATCTTATCCGGTGGAACGGCTACCTAATAACAGCACCGTCAGTTTCAGCCGAGCATGGCGCACTGATGACAGAAAACGGGCTGAATCCTGCCTTTCACGATTCCATCAGTAACAACTATTATTATTGCCTTCCGGGAATATACCAGGATATTGAAATGATATGGGATTTGTTTACCAACACGGCATGCGCAGCAAAAATAATTGGCGAAAACACTTTTGCTGATACTCTTTTGAAAACCAGACAAAATCTTTTGCCATTAAAAATCGGAAAGCATGGCCAGCTTCAGGAATGGTATGAAGACATCGATCATCCGGAATGCCATCACAGGCACATAGCTCATTTATATGCAGTTTGCCCCGGACACCAGATCAATCCCATAAAAACTCCGGAGCTGGCAAATGCAGCAAAAAAATCATTAAACATGAGGGGAGATGGACGTTTTCCGATGCAGGAACTGGCATCAGGCGGTAATTGGGCCAGGGCACACCGGATGTGGTGCTGGACGAGGTTAATGGACGGGAATCGTGCTAACAAAATCATGACGGAAATGCTTACCGAGCAAGGTTTTGAAAACGGTCTTACCTTTCAGCATGCCGACTATCATTGGGAACGTAAAGACCTTTATAAAGAGGGCGAATTGTATTGTCATTTTCAGTTAGATGGTTCTGCTTCTCTTCCGGGATGCATTGCTGAAATGCTTGTTCAGTCGCATATGGATGAAATCCATCTTTTACCAGCATTGCCTGATGAATTTAAAACAGGAAAAATAACAGGCCTGAAAGCAAGAGGCGGTTATAGAATTAATATGGAATGGAAAAAGGGGGAGCTAATTCGGGCGGAAATATTGGCAAAAAAGGAGAGTCCGGTTCCTTTGATCCGTTTGAAAGACAGATTAATCCATCTCAACGATTCCAAAATAATAAAATTCAAAAGAATTGATGATTAAGCGCAAACATTGCGTTAGAAAAATCAAATGCAATCCGATAAGGAAGAATCAACCCCTCATGGCGCATGAAAACAATCGTCATGTGCCTAAAGGGCCGCTTTCACTCCGTTTCAGCGGGGTTAAGTCGGATGCCTGCGCTAAATGCTAACACATTATGCATTAGTTCGCTTTGCTCCCAATACATAATCCGGTTTAATATTATAACGTCTTGACTCATATTTTGAAATGTTATAAAATTATGATCGAATCCCCGAAGGTATGGAATTATTATAGAAAATGCTTTCAGGTGAATCAATCAGAACCCCGAAGGGGTGGATTATGAAACCCACATGTTATACAAACGCAAACGCAACGGAAATAAAATCTGCAATAGGCAGGTTTCTTCATACCATTGAAAATCAATTTTATTATGATGAAACACCCATGTAATGAAAACTCAAACACTTATGAACAAAATTCACATCATAGGTGTTCCATTCGACCTCTTAAAATCAATTTTGTTTGGATGAAAAACAACAGAATGCTGGTTGTTTTTCTCTTTTTATCTGCATTAACATTAAGATGTGGACATGAAACAATAACGTGGAAAAAACAATTAAAAAATAATATTACTGAACAGAAGATTAACAGAGAGAAGCTCGAATTGCGTTTTTCAGAAAAAACAACAAGTAATCTTTGCCTGGTTGCAAATTATCTGAAGAGTCAAAATTTTTCAGGCGACTTTTATTTATATGACAGGAAAATAAAATGGTGTTTCGGGGTTGATTCTGTAAAAATACCAGTTGGAATCATTGATATACTAATGGAAGAAGACGTTGAATATGTTGCTTGTGCTCAAGGGGTATTCGAATTTGGCTTTAATTTTGGTAACTTTGATAAAGGAACGGGAGAAAAAAGTTTGCTATTAAGCAGCGAACCGAATAATCCTTTAATTACTTCAGGCAATGTTCGCGCTGAATATATAAAACTTCCGAATGATAATTGTTTGAATCTCAATTGGTATTTGGAAATTTTTTGTGCTGATCCAGCCAGGTAAGAGGTATGCCCGATGCTACCTCTCTGAATCTTTCTTTGTTTCCGGCACATCATGATGGGACAGTAAGCCGGGCCTCAGTTTTCGGGTTCGCTCCAGCGCCTGTTCCATCTTCCATTGCTCAATCTGCTTATCATTTCCGCTCAGCAAAATATCCGGCACTTTCCAGCCCATGTAATCGGCCGGGCGGGTATAAACCGGAGGAGCAAGAAGGTTATCCTGAAACGAATCCGTGAGAGCCGAAGTTTCATCGGAAATAGCCCCGGGAATGAGCCGCACTAGTGCATCAACAATCACTGCCGCGGGCAGTTCACCCCCGCTGAGCACATAATCTCCTATGGATATTTCCATGGTTATGAGATGGTCGCGAACCCTCTGATCAACCCCTTTGTAATGCCCGCAAAGGATGATCAGGTTCTGACACATGGAAAGGCGGTTGGCCAGCGGCTGACTGAACGGAACCCCGTCGGGGGTTGTATAAATGACTTCATCGTACTGGCGTTCCGACTTCAGAAACTCAATAGCCCTGTGAATAGGCTCCACCATCATCACCATTCCCCCTCCCCCGCTGAACGGATAATCATCAACCCGCTTGTGTTTGTCGGTAGCAAAATCACGGATATTGTGCAGGTGGATCTCAACCAACCCCTTCTCCCTCGCCCGCTTAATTATGGACTCATCAAACGGACCCCGGAACATGGAAGGAAATATGGTCAGAATATCGATACGCATACCACTTTTTCGCAAAGGTATTGAAATGAACCCAAACATTGCATCAGAAAAAATTAATGTCATTTTGTCATTATCTTTTTAGTTCTTACTGTCATTTTGTCTTTTCGGTAAGCCATTTTACTGTCCTGATGGCATAAAAATCAGCCGGAATGAAATTTGAAAATCCTGTTCCGGAAAATCAATGTTAAACCTTTAAAAAATTACAACTATGACCATCGTTCGTTTCCGTCCCGATAGCAACAATGCCATCAGGAATGATTTCCGCAGTCTGTCGGATATGATTGATTCGTTTTTCAGCAGTCCGTTTTTGCCTGAATTCAATCCGGGTTACCGGCCTCTGGTGAATGTACTGGAAACCGACTCGGAATACCAGCTGGAACTCAGTGTACCGGGCTTTGACAAGAAAGACATTTCCTTGTCGGTTGAAGATCAGGTACTTGTTATTAAAGGCCAGCACAAAGAAGAAAAAACAGAAGATTCGGTTTACCACCGGAGAGAGTTTTCTGCAGGTGAATTTTCTCGCTTCTTTGAACTGAGCGATGACATTGACACCGAAAAGATCAAAGCCACTCATGAAAACGGCGTTCTGAGGATACGGCTTCCCAAAAAGCCGGAAGCAGTGAAAAAGGCTCCGAGGGAAATCCATATCAACTAAGATTCCGAAGAGTAGAGTATTCCGGAAAACCTTTGGCAGGCAGGGAAAAAAACGGCAGTTCTTTCCCTGCCTCTTTTTTTTGCGTAAATTTGCCGCTTAATTGACGAAAATTCTTTGAGTATTAAAGCTCAAATGTATATTTTCGCAACGGAATTTGTGGAGCACATTTATGGATGAAGCAAAACTGAATGACGATCCTCGTCAGGAGCATGCGACGAAGCCTGAGGGGCCGGTTATGAATCCTGATGATACGGCAGATCCGGTTTCTACCGAATCCGGGACTGACTCTGTTTCCCCGGCGGCCGGGAACGAAGAGCTTACAGCCGTTATTGCGGAAGATCACGCTGATGGCATGGAGGAGATTATAACGGATGAGGTTCTGCTGACGGAGCAGGAAGGCATATTGCCTGAACATGCCGACGAATTTGAAGGCGTGCACGAAGATCTGGCGAAGGCTGCCGAAGCGGCCGATTATTCCCGGCTTGACAGGGCAGAACTTCTGCAGGCTTTGAAAAATCTGATCGCCAATACGCCCATTCATCAGATCGGAGATGAAGCGGATCTGATCAAGATAAACTTTTACAAAAAATACAAGATTGAAAATGAACGCCGCCGGAAGAAGTTCATCGAAGAAGGCGGCAGAATGGAAGACTTCCATCCCGAAGAAGACCCGCTGGAAACGGAATTCAAGGAGGTTTTCCATCAGTACCGCGAATTGCGGGCTGACTACAACCGGAAACAGGAGGAAGAAAAGCAGGAAAACCTGAAAGCCAAGTACCAGATCATTGAAGAAATAAAAGAACTGGTTAACCGCAGTGAGTCAATCAATGCCACCTTTCAGGAATTCAGGGAACTTCAGAAGCGCTGGCGGAGTATAGGTCCCGTACCCCAGCAGAACGTCAAGGACCTGTGGGAAACTTACAACCACCATGTTGAAGTTTTCTATGACTACATTAAGCTGAACAAGGAACTGCGCGATCTGGACTTCAAGAAAAACCTGGAAACAAAGATCAGCTTATGTGAGCGTGCCGAAGAACTGCTTCTCGAGCCGGATGTGCCAAAGGCGTTCAGAATACTTCAGGAACTGCATGAGGAGTGGCGCGACACGGGTCCGGTGCCGCACGAAATGCGCGAAGAAATCTGGAACCGCTTTAAGGAAATTACTTCCAAGATTAACAAGCGGCATCATGAATATTATGAAAGCCTGAAATCCCAGCAGGTTAAGAATCTGGAACAAAAGACCGCCCTCTGTGAAAAGGCTGAAGAAATAGCCGCATCGGGTATCAGCACCATGAAAGAATGGGAAAAGCGTTACCGCGAGATACTCGAACTTCAGCAGGTATGGAAAACGATAGGCTTTGCCCCGCGGAAGGAAAATCAGAAGATTTACCAGCGTTTTCGTGCTGCCTGCGATGATTTCTTCCGCCGTCGGCGTGAATTCTTCCAGAAAATGAAGGAAGAACAGCACAACAACCTGCAGTTGAAAACCGAACTCTGCCTGCAGGCTGAAGCCCTCAAAGACAGTACCGAGTGGAAAAAGACAACGGAAGACCTGATCAACATCCAGAAACGCTGGAAGGAAATCGGGCCGGTTCCGCGGAGATATTCCGATGCCATCTGGAAACGTTTCCGCGCTGCCTGCGATGAATTTTTCAACCGGAAAGCGGCATATTACGCAGGAATTGACAGCCAGTACGAAGAAAACCTGAAGAAAAAACTCGAGCTGATTGAAGAAATCGAGAAATACCAGCCTGTGGAAAGCGTGGAGGAAAACTTCCGCAACCTGAAAGAATTCCAGAGGCGCTGGACTGAAATAGGTTTTGTTCCTCTGAAAGACAAGGAACAGGTTCAGCAGAGGTATAAGGAAGCCATCACCCGTCATTTTGAAGGGCTGAAGATGGATGATGAAAGAAAGAATCTCCTGCGTTTCCGGAACCGCCTCGATGCGCTTCAGCAGAAGCCAAGAGGAAACCAGAAGATTAAGGCCGAACGCGAGCGCCTGATTGGAAAACTTAAACAGCTGGAAAACGAAATTTCGCTCTGGGAAAACAACATAGGCTTCTTCATCAAGTCAAAAAATGCCGAGTCAATGATCAGTGAAGTGCAGAAAAAGATTGATGATGCAAAGGCACGGATTACCGAGCTCGAGGAAAAAATCCGCATCATCGACATGCACATTTCTGAATCGTGACAACCGGTTACCGCTGAGACTGTACAAAAAAATATAAGGCAGTGGCAACAAAATACATATTTGTAACCGGAGGAGTGACCTCCTCGCTTGGAAAAGGAATTATATCCGCTTCGCTGGGAAGGCTTCTTCAGGCGCATGGGTATAACGTCACCATACAGAAGCTCGATCCCTACATCAATGTAGATCCGGGAACCCTCAACCCCTATGAACACGGAGAATGCTACGTTACCGAAGACGGAGCAGAAACTGACCTGGATCTGGGCCATTATGAGCGTTTCACCGGTATTCACACCACCCAGGCCAACAATGTTACCACCGGCCGCATTTACCAGAGTGTCATCAATAAGGAACGGAGGGGCGATTTTCTGGGAAAGACCGTCCAGATTATCCCGCATATAACTGATGAAATCAAACGCCGCATCAAACTTCTGGGGGGCAATAACAAATACGACGTTGTGATCACCGAAATTGGCGGTACCGTCGGGGACATTGAATCACTTCCCTTTATTGAAGCCGTTCGTCAGCTGAAATGGGACCTTGGCCCGGGAAATTGCCTGGTAGTGCACCTTACCCTGGTCCCTTATCTTTCCGCTACCGGCGAACTGAAAACAAAACCCACCCAGCACTCGGTAAAGGCATTGCTCGAAAACGGGATACAACCCGACATTCTGGTACTCCGCACCGAAAAAAACCTTACCACCGATATCCGGAAAAAAGTGGCGCTGTTCTGCAACGTGGAGATGGAGGCTGTAATGCAGAGCATTGATGTTTCCACCATTTATGAAGTCCCTCTCCTTTTGCAGAAAGAAAAATTTGACCTGATCGTTCTGAAGAAACTGAACCTTCCTGCCAGAGAAAACCCCCAGCTGAAGGAGTGGAAAGAATTTGTGAACCGCATCAAGAACCCCGGTTCGACAGTCCGCATAGGGCTTGTCGGTAAATATGTCGAACTGCACGATTCCTACAAATCCATCAATGAATCGTTTGTTCACGCCGGTGCCATGAACCGATGCAAGGTGGACCTGCAGTTCATTCACTCGGAAGACATCGAAAGAGGAGATATCAATGAATTGCTGGGCTCGCTGAGCGGGATTCTGGTGGCACCGGGATTCGGTGACCGCGGCATTGAGGGGAAAATCCTCGCGGCGCAATATGCACGGGAAAACCGTATACCCTATTTTGGGGTTTGCCTGGGAATGCAATGTGCGGTAATTGAATTTGCCCGGAATGTACTGGGTTTAAAAGAAGCGCATTCCACCGAAATTGCACGGAACACGCCTTATCCGGTTATTGACCTGATGGAAGACCAGAAGGGCATCACCAACAAGGGAGGCACCATGCGGCTGGGGGCTTACCCCTGCAATATCAAAAAGGGCTCGCTTGCCTGGGAGGCCTATGGTAAACTCAAGGTGAGCGAACGCCACCGGCATCGTTTTGAATTCAACAACCAATACCTGAAAGCTTTTGAAAAAGCCGGAATGGTGGCAACCGGAATCAACCCCGATACCAACCTTGTTGAAATTATGGAAATTCCTTCACATCCCTGGTTTGTCGGTGTTCAGTTCCACCCCGAATACAGGTCAACCGTGAAGGAACCCCATCCCCTTTTTGTGGCCTTCGTCAAAGCCGCTCTGGAATACAAAGAAAAGAAGGAACGGGAAAAATCAGCAAAAAAAGATACTGCCAGGCTTCCGTCCTGACAAAATGAGTTGAAGTAAAATAAACCACGGGAAACATTCAGCATGGATAAAAACACAGTTATAGGACTTATTTTAATCGGTCTTATTTTCATAGTTTTCAGCATCATTAATAAACCGTCGAAGGAAGAGATGGAAGCGGCCCGGCACAGGGCTGATTCCATTGCCGCCTTACAGCAGGCTCAGCAGGAAGAAAGAGCAAAGGCTTTTCAGGCCGATTCCCTTCTGAAAGCTTCATCGCCGGAGTTGATCAAGGAGCAGGCAGTGGAACGGCAGGAAAAATTCGGCCCTTTTGCCTCTGCCACTGAAGGGACACCGGAATTCATCACACTGGAAAACGACCTGATACGGTTGGTAATATCCACCAAAGGAGCGCGTCCATACTCCGTTCAGATAAAAAAATACCGCCGGTACGATTCCCTGCCGCTGGTGCTTTTCGACGGGGATTCCACCGTATTTTCCCTCGGTTTTTTTGCCCAGAACCGTAAAGTATCAACCCAGGAACTGATCTTTACCCCGCAGGTAAACCAACGGACATTCCTTGCCACTAAAGATTCCGTTGTGCTTCCTCTGAGGGTAAGCATTGGCGAAAACAAGTACCTTGAATATGTTTACTCCCTGAAACCCGGGTCCTACAGGGTCAATCTGGATGTAAAGACCGTCGGCCTTCAGGATGTGATTGCCCAGAATATCAATTCGCTGGATCTCGAATGGCAGGCCTACATACCTCAGCTTGAAAAAGGCCGGCAGAATGAAGATAGTTATACGACCATTTTCTACAAATATGCCGGAGGTGATGTAGAAAACCTGAATCCCCGGTCAAAAAAGGGGGAAAACACGGCCGAACTCAACGTAAAAGTTAAGTGGGTGGCCTTTAAACAGCAGTTCTTTGCTTCCGTTCTTATTGCCGATGAAAGTTTTGCCAACGGACAGGTAACTTCGGTGCATATTCCCGAACCAAGCCCTTATCTGAGAAAGTTTTCAGCAGTTCTGGGAGTACCCTATAACCCCAATGCCGACAATACCATTGGCATGTCGTTTTATTTCGGGCCCAATCACTTTACCACACTGAAAAAAGAAGGAGACGACCTTCAGGAACTGGTGATTCTCGGAAAATGGATTGTTAAATGGATCAACCAGTTTGTGATTATTCCCATTTTCAATTTTCTGAACCGGTTTATATCGAACTACGGCATCATTATCCTGATTCTGACCATCATTATCAAGACGGCTTTACTGCCTCTCACCTACCGCAGTTATCTTTCCATGGCCAAAATGCGGGTGCTGAAGCCGATGATTGATGAAATCAATGCCAGAATTCCCAAGGAAAAAGCCATGGAACGCCAGCAGGCCACCATGAACCTTTACAAAAAGGTTGGAGTCAATCCTATGGGAGGATGCCTGCCGATGTTGCTTCAGTTCCCGATTCTCTTTGCCATGTTCCGGTTCTTCCCTACCTCTTTCGAATTGCGCCAGCAAGGCTTCCTGTGGGCTGATGACCTATCGACCTATGACTCCATTATCAGCTGGTCGGCTCATATTCCCATTCTCAGCAGCATTTACGGCAACCACGTCAGCCTCTTCACCATCCTGATGACGGTCACCACGATCATGTCCATCAAGATGAACAACCAGACATCAGCCTCTTCGACGCAATTGCCCGGCATGCAGACCATGATGTACATCATGCCCGTTATGTTTATGTTCTTCCTGAATAACTTCTCTGCTGCCCTTACCTATTATTATTTCCTCACCAACGTTATCACATTCGGGCAGAACTACCTGTTCAAAAAGATGATCAATGAAGAGGAACTTCTGGCAAAACTCAACGAGAACAAGAAAAAGCCGGTGAAAAAGTCACGGTTTCAGATGGCACTGGAGGAGGCTGCCAAACGTCAGCAGGCGGGCAAGCAAATTTCCACCGGAAGGAAAAAGAAATAAGCCTCTGACCGAAGCTCCAGATTCCTGAAACAGATAACGAAGAAACGGTTGGTGCTTGGCACCAACCGTTTCTTCGTTCGTTTTTTCGCCAACTATACCTTCAGGTTTTTTTTAACCGCCAGCATTTTCAATGCTGTTATAGCGGCCTCATCTCCCTTGTTCCCGTGCTTTCCTCCGGCGCGGTCGAGAGCCTGCCGGAGGTTCAGTGTGGTCAATACCCCGAAGACAAAGGGAATTTTGTACCGGAGATTCAGTTCGGTAATGCCCTGCGTTACACCCTGGCAGATATAGGTAAAATGCGGTGTTTCTCCCTGAATAACGCATCCAAGGCAGATCACCGCATCGGCTTTCCCCGCATCAGCGAGCCAGGCAGCTCCCAGGGGAAGTTCAAAACTCCCGGGAACATGAATGACCTGAATATCCTCTTTTGAAGCCCCGCAGCGAATCAGGGTATTTACCGCACCTTCAAGAAGTTTACCTGTTACTTCCTGATTCCACTCAGCAACCACAATACCAAACCGGTATCCCTTTGCCTCCGGCAAAGGTCCGGTTCCGAAATCGGAAAGATTTTTTCCTGCAGTGGCCATTGGATGCTGTGTTCCGCCAAAAACGGATTATTGCTCCATTTTTGCTTTTACACGGGCAATATACTTATCGATTGTATTGCTTTCGTTCGACTGGGGAAATTCCTTTTTGATCCGTTCGTAAATAGCCAGCGCGTCCTTGTTTTTGCCCTGCATTTCATATATCTGGGCGGTTTTCATCAGATATACAGGGGTAGTTAGCTGGTTGGGCGAAACACCGGCCGCTTTGGTATAATACTGCACGGCATCTTCGTATTCTTCTTTCTCGCTGTAGGCATCTCCCAGGGCACCGTATGCCATGCTCCGGATCATTTCGCTCTTCGTTTTAAATTTTTTCAGATAGCGGATTGCTTCGTCAAAATCGCCCATATGCAGATACGACAATCCGGCATAATATTTTGACAAACGGGCTGACTTCGTAAAACTATAATTATCAATTATATCAAGAAATCCAAGATGGTTGCCGTCGCCTTCCAGGGCCAACCGGAATGAATCCTGGGCGAAATAATCCTGCGCAACGTACATTTCTCTCTGAGCTTCCGCTTCCCTCGGCTGAAGGACAAACCGCCGGAGAGCCATATACGCTGCCGCCACTCCCAGAATGACCAGGGCAATAGTTGTCAGCAGTTTCTGGTTTTGCTCAATGAATTTCTCTGTCCGTGTCAGCGCTGTATCGACCGTTTCAACACCCTTTGGTGCATTGTCTTCCTTTTTTACCTTGACCATAGAAAATGTTTTTTCAGTTTTTTAAGGCAACCGCAAAAGTATATTTTTTAACCCGTTTGGCGAAATTTTTTCCGCACAATGATACAAATTTTCAGAAGACAGTTTGATGAGGTTTGCTACCTTTGCATCAGAGAAGGTTCATATGCATCTGCAACGCTTATCACTGGTCAATTTCAAAAATTTCAGGGAGGCCTCTGCCGAATTCAGTCCCAAGATCAATATAATTACAGGACAGAACGGCGTTGGCAAGACCAATCTTCTGGATGCCATTCATTATCTCTGCATGACCAAGAGCTACTTCAATCCGGTCGACACCCAGAACATACGGCACGGCGAAGAGTTTATGCTGATAGAAGGATGGTTTGAAAGGGAAGGTGCTGAAGAATACATAACCTGCGGAGTAAAACGCCACCAGAAAAAACAGTTCAGGCGCAACAGGAAAGAATATCAGAAACTCTCGGAACATATAGGATTTCTTCCGGTGGTAATAGTTACACCCGAGGATTCGGCCCTGATCAGGGAAGGGAGTGATGAACGCCGCCGTTTTATGAATGCCGTTATCGCACAATATGACCAGGCCTACCTCGACGACCTGATCACTTACAACCACATTCTTACCCAGCGGAATGCCCTTCTGAAACAGATGTCCACCAAAGTCCCAGCCCGCTATGAGGAGGTGGAAGTATGGGATATGACGCTCATTCCTGCCGGACAGCGAATATTCGAAAAAAGAAAACAGTTTGTCAGCGAACTCGTGCCGGTATTTCAGAAGTATTACAGCACGATTTCATTTGACCGGGAGCAGGTTCGCCTGAGTTACCATTCCCATCTGTCGGATGGAAATTTCGGCGATCTCCTGCGCCAGAACTTTGAAAAAGATGTGATTCTGCAGTACACAACCATCGGAATTCACAAGGACGACCTGCTGCTTGACCTTGATGACCATATGTTGAGAAGGTTTGGTTCGCAGGGCCAGCAAAAAACCTTTCTGGTTGCCCTCAAGCTGGCCGAATCGGACTTTATACGCCAGTGGAACGGTCAACAGCCCATTTTGCTTCTGGACGACATTTTCGATAAATTCGATGACGACAGGGTGCAGAAAATCATCCATCTGGCAGCCGACGACCATTTTGGTCAGATCTTCATTGCCGACACCAACCGGAACAGGATACGAACGTTTATTAACGAAACCAGAAGCAATTACCGTATCTTTGAGATCAGCGACCAGAGTATCCATCTTATTGAATCATCGGATGAGGCGAAGTGAAACACAGCATATCGGCCAGATACTGGAAGACATTCTGTCGGAATTTCAGATCGGGAGGAAGATGAAAGAAGCCCGGATTCTGAATGCGTGGGATGAGGTGGTGGGGTCTTACGTACGTTCCCATACGGTCAAAACCTATATCCGCAACCGGATTCTTTTTGTGGAATTTGACTCGGCCGTTATACGCAACGAGGTTTTCATGATGAGGGAACAACTGACATCCCGGCTGAATGATGCCGCCGGGGGTCATGTTATCGAAAAAATTGTGTTCAGGTGAAAACGATGCACGCCTCAAAACCGGAAGACCAGTTTACTGAGCGGCTGAAGGCTTTTGCCGAAGAGAACCGTTTCTTCACAAGCCATTCGAAAGTGCTTCTGGCCGTGAGCGGAGGAATTGATTCGATGGTCATGGCCCATGCCATGCATTGTCTGGGGAGGGTCCAGGGAATTGCCCACTGCAATTTTCAGTTGCGTGGCAAAGAATCAGATGATGATGAGGCATTTGTCAGAGAATGGGCCAACCAACACGGGATTCCCTTTCACCTTCAACGTTTCGAAACGGAACGCCATGCACTTCTGCAGGGAATTTCCCTGCAAATGGCAGCACGTGAACTGCGTTACGGATGGTTTAAAGAGCTGTGCAGGCAGTATGGTTATACGCAGGTTGCCATGGCCCATCACCTGGATGACCAGGCCGAAACCTTTTTTATCAACCTGGCCCGGGGCTCAGGCATTAAAGGCCTGGCAGGAATGCCCGCCATGCAGGACGTATTCATCCGTCCTCTTCTTTTTACCAACAGAGCCGAAATTGAAGAATATGCCAGGCGCAACGGCATAAGCTGGAGGGAAGACTCTTCCAATCCAACCGAAAAGTATTTGCGGAACAAAATACGTCACCGCCTGATCCCCCTGTTCGAATCCATCTATCCCGGTGCCACTGAAAACCTGCTCCAGGCTATGAAAAAGCTTGGAAACAGCTACCAGATCTGTTCCCGACGACTTGGGGAGTTCATAAACGACGTTGCTGACATTGAAAAAGGGATGACCCGCATCAGCATATCCCGGCTGAACCAGTGGCCCGACGCCAAAAATCTGCTCACGGAATACCTGGCTCCCTTCCATTTTCATCCCGATATAATTGATGCGGTTTACGCAAATCTGAACGCACAATCAGGAAAGACCTTCTGCTCATCATCCCACAGGATCACCAAGGACCGGGAAAACCTGTACATAGAGAAAATACAGGAACCTGCCGACGAAGAATACGAAATTGAAGAAGGAATTCGCTCGCTGACATTCCCCGTGAATATGAAAATCATTTCCTTCCCCAGACCGCGCGGGTATCTTCTGCCTGATTCTCCTCTGGTGGCTTCACTCGATTACGATAAAATTCAGTTTCCGCTGGTCTTGAGGAAATGGAAAACCGGTGATGCTTTTATTCCACTGGGAATGAAAGGAAGAAAAAAAATCAGCGACTTTTTTACCGATAAAAAGATACCTGTTCCGTTAAAAAAGCGAATCTGGCTCCTGACCTCAGCGGGCGAAATTGTCTGGGTCATCGGGTATCGCATCGATCATCGCTACCGGATAACTGAAAAAACCAGGAACATCCTGTACATTGAATATTTCCCTCCCGAATAAAGATGATCTATATCACCTTTTCACAGAACAAAGATCATTTTTTTCATTAGCAAAACTCAACAGCAAAACGGTAACCAATATATGAATTACCCGTACATTTGTACAGACAAATTACCGGTCATTGAGGGTTTGCAGGAAGCGATAAGGGTTATCATGGTTGGATGCTTCGTTGCAGAAAGAGAAACAGGTTTTTTTCATAGGCTTTAGTATTAGTTGTTTAGGGTAAAGGTTAATGCTGGTAGTTTGATTTAGGGTTGATGAAAGGTGCCGGAATTTTTTCCGGCACCTTTTTCTTTTTGTTCTGATGCAACAGATGGTGACACACATCATCCAATGTCAAAATTAACATCACTCTTTTTTAGGGAACATTCTAAAAGCGGCGACGTATCTTTATCTAGAAATTAAAACCTACCATTATGAAAACCTGCCTGATCCTTTCACTTTTTCTGGTTCCGCTGGCACTTTTTGCGCAGCCTTCCGAGTCGACCCAGCAGAGAGCTCCTGTATATGAGGCCAATAATACCGCTTCCGTGCAGATTGCACCGGATTATTACAGCATGGTGCTGATGCAGGCAGAACAAGCAGCTCAGAAAGAACAGTACAGCAAGGCGATTAAACTACTGAAAGAATATATCAGTGCGAATGATACCTCAGCGACCCTGTGCACAAAGCTTGCCATATTGTATCTTGAAAACGGACAATATGTAAAATCCCTCAAGGCGGCGAGCCACGCGTCAGAGCTAAATCCTTCCGATCCGCGGAATTTCAATATTATGGGAATCACGCTGTTCTACCTGGGGAATTATGAACAGGCGCTGAATGCCTATACCAGGGCCATTGCCCTGAATCCATCCTTTGCGGTTGCCTATTATAACAGAGGCCTGCTCCGGTACGAAATCAATGATAAAAATGGGGCTTATTCCGATTTAATGAAAGCCCGGGAACTCAACTTTGAAGGTATTGACAGCATCATAGGCGAACTGTTTGCTTATCGCAGCAAAAAAGAAAAGGATAATCAGTAATTCTTGCTTTTCCAAGCTGTACAGACAAAATCCAAAGGGGTGATATTATAAAACAGCCAATAATGCCACCCCTTCAGGGCTCCTGTTTATCTTCTCTATCTTGATTCTACTATAATGTCGCCCTTTCAGGGCTGATGTTATTTTTGAAATTTGGTTCTGAAGATTTTTTTTCGCGGGAAAGGCAAAAAAACCTTCGCTTTCTGCCGGAATGTTGGAATTACAGGCAAAGTAAAGCCCGCATAAAGGCCTGTGCGCGGATGCGGGCAAAAGATGTATATTAGCAGGCAACAAAATCTGCTGATATGAATAAAAAAATTTTCCTGTACGCATTCCTTTTCCTGTTTACAGCTTTCGCCGGCCGGGGACAAATTCCGGGTAATCTTGAACCCTCAAAGTATTTTGGTTTTCAACCGGGAACTGACCGGGAGCTTATCGATTACAACCAGCTGATTACTTACTTCAGTAAGCTGGATGAACAATCTCCGCTCATGAAGATGGAAGAAATCGGTGTAAGCCCGCTGGGAAAGAAAATGTATGTGGTGTTTATTTCTTCCGAGAAGAACATCCAGCATCTTGACCAGCTGGGAAAGATAAACCGGAAGCTTGCACTGGAGGCAAACCTGAGCGAACAGGAAAGGAATCAGTTGATCAGCGAAGGAAAGGTATTTGTTCTGGCAACCCTCTCCATGCATTCCGAAGAGGTTGGCCCGTCGCAGGCCGCACCGATTATAGCCTGGGATCTGGTCAACCTGAAGAAGCCCGGTATGAAAGAGTGGCTTGACCAGGTGGTGTTTATGATGGTTCCCTGCCATAATCCTGACGGAATGCAGATGGTTGTTGAAAATTACCGCAAATACAAAGGAACCAAATATGAAGGATGCTCCCTTCCGGGAGTTTATCACAAATATGTGGGGCACGACAACAACCGGGATTTCATTTCCCTTTCGCAGGAAGATACCAGGGCCATTAACCAGTTGTACAGCAAAAAATGGTTTCCCCAGGTAATGATTGAGAAGCACCAGATGGGGGCTACGGATGTGCGTTATTTTGCGCCTCCTCCGCATGATCCGATTGCCGAAAATGTGAACGAAGCAATATGGAACTGGATGCGGGTATTTGGCTCAGCCATGGCCAAAGACATGACCGCCGCCGGTCTGGCGGGCGTGACCCAGGAATACCTGTTCGACGATTACTGGCCGGGTTCTACGGAAACGGCCATCTGGAAAAACATGATCGGCATGCTGACCGAATGTGCCAGTGCCAATGTGGCCTCTCCTGTGTGGATTGAGAAGAACGAACTGCAGGTTGACGGCAAAGGGCTGGGCGATTACAAAAAGAGCATCAACATGCCCCTGCCCTGGCCCGGCGGATGGTGGAGACTGGGCGATATCGTTCAGTACGAAATAGAATCTACCTGGTCACTGCTCAGAACAGCCGCCGTGTACCGCGCTGATATCCTCAGACTGCGCAATGACTTGTGCAGAAAAGAAGTGGCCAATGGCCGCAGCATGTCGCCTGCCTATTACATTCTTCCTGCCGGCCAGCCCGATCAGAGCGAACTGGTCAACCTGGTAAACCTTCTGGATGAGCATGGAATTGATGTTTACGAACTTGCTTCGGACGTGAAGATCAACAACCTGTTGTTTCACAAAGGCGACATTGCCATACCTCTCGCCCAGCCGTTCCGGCCTTTCATCAAAGAGGTGATGGAAAAACAAGCCTTTCCCGAACGACACTACACCCCCGGAGGGGAAATGATTCAGCCCTACGACATAACCTCCTGGTCATTGCCCCTGCACAGATCATTGAAATGCACGGAAATTCCGAAAACAGATGACCTGCTCGATGCTTCCCTCAGGAAGGTTTCCATACCCTATACGCTGAGGATATCGAAATCAGTGCCCTCCGGAAAAAATACCGTATTGCTCAGTGCAGCCAACAACGGCAGTTTTTCTGCGGCTTTCAGCGCTCTGACCGGCGGGCTGAAAGTGGAGAGAACCGGTACAGCGGTTACCATGGGAGAAAATGTTTATCCGTCGGGCAGTTTTGTCATTTCAGCCGGAAAAGAAACCTACGATGCCCTGAACAAACTGGTTCAATCGCTGACGTTCGAACCGGTTTTTACCGATCGTAAAAATCTTCCTTCTCTTCAACCGGTCAGGCTTCCTTCCGTAGCACTGGTCGAAAGCTGGTTCCATGATATGGATGCCGGATGGACCCGCTTCCTACTGGACCAGTACCATATACCCTATAAAGTTATACGGCCGTCGGACCTTGCCGACCCCAAAAAGGAAATCAAAGCCGATATACTGATATTTCCCGACCAGAATAAATCGATTCTGATGGAAGGAAAATACAGAGGAGGAAGCGACAGCTATATGACAGCCGATTATCCTCCTGAGTATGCAAAAAGAATGGGCAAGAACGGATTGGAAAAAGTGCTCAGGTTTATGAACAAAGGAGGAAGGATTGTCGCCTGGGGAAGGTCTGTCAGTTTGTTTGAAGGAATGCTCGAAATTAATGAGAATGATACCGTCAGTGATAAAACGGTGAAGGAAGAAAAAGAAGAGTTTGTCCTCCCCTTCCGCGATATTTCGGAGAATTTATCCAGGTCGGGACTGGTCTGCCCCGGTTCTCTGATGAAAGTCAATTTTCTTCCCGATCATCCCCTGACGTATGGAATGCCTGCATCAGCCGGAGTTTTTTACCGTGGCCGGCCGGCTTTCCGGACGTTTGTACCCGGGTTCGATATGGACCGCCGGGTGATCGGCAGTTTCCCCGAAAAGGATATCCTTATGAGCGGATACTGCAACAAGGAAGAGCTTTTATCAGAACTTCCCACGGCAGTATTGATTACCAAAGGAAAAGGACAGTTGGTGCTTTTCTCCTTTTCACCGGTATTCAGGGCTTCCATGCAGGGAAACTACAAATTACTTTTCAATGCCATCCTGATGTAGCAAACCTGCGGGAGTTAGCAATTCACTGAGAAATTTCTGCATGCGGCCTACATGGGAACCTTCCCAGTAGATTTTTCCGCAGGAGGTACAGCAATAAAAGCGGCGATAAAACCGGAACGTACGTTTACTGACCCTGGGTTCGGCTTCTTTCCGCGAAATCCGTTTAACCTTTCCGTTGCAGCGGGTACAGCGGGAAAACGGTTGGGCCAGTTTGTGCAATGAAAAATAGTTTACCACCTCCTGAATCTGGGTGCGGGGATTATCGGACCTGATGAAGTAGCCGTGGGTAACACGGTCATTTTTCAGTATTCCGAGGTCGCGGGTCAGGATGATGCGTTTCTGGGAACGGGCAATATCAATAATCTCCCTGTCGCCGAGGGAATTTTCATAGACTGTATCGAATCCGGCCAGACGCAGGTACCTGGCCAGCCTTCCCAGGTGGACATCCAGAACAAATTTCGGTTTACGCAGAGGCCGGGGCCTGAGATGAGTAACATCCGAAATATCCAGTGTTTCAAAAACAGGATAAACCGATATCTGATCCCCGGGCTGAAGATGATGACCGAAGGAAACTGAATTCCCGTTAACCAGAATGAGATCCACTTCGGTATGCGGTACACCGATAGCCTGGATGGCATCCTTCACCGACGGATTGCCGTTGAAAAGGTAGGGGAAAGCCTTTTGCCGGTACTTCGGCCTCAGAAAATCATTCAGTTCTGCATAAAAGCGGAACATGCAATATTTTTTCATTGCCCGGATCTTTGAACACACTGCCGTTTATCTGGCCGGAGATTTTTCTGCCGATCTTTTCCACAGGAAATACACCGGAATGCCGATAAGAACAATGATCAATCCCGGCCAGGTAAATTTCGGCTTATAGAAAAGGAGCATCAGCATGACAAAAAGGGAGAAAACCACATACACCGCAGGCAATACAGGATAACCAAAGGCCCTGTACAGACGTTCTGCTTCGGGGCGTTTTTTGCGGAGAATGTATATGGCTGAAATAATCAGGACATTAAAGATCATAACGGCAAAGATGACATAGTCGAGCAAATCGCTGTACGTGCCGGAAAGACAAAGAAGGATACCCCACACACCCTGAACAGCCAGCCCGATGGCAGGAACATTACGGCGGCTCAATATACCCGTCCTCCGGAAGAAAAGTCCGTCCTGTGCCATGGCATAGTAAACCCTGGCCCCGGTAAGAATAATACCATTGTTGCAACCGAAAGTTGAGATAACCACTGCCAGGGCCATAATGATTTCAGCCGGTTTTCCGAGAATCTGGTACATGGAAGCAGTACCCACCCTGTCTTCGGCAGCGTACTGGATACCCCGGGCTGCCGCCGTAAGGCCTTCCGGATCGCCCCGCAACGGAAGGGATTTCAGGTACACCACATTTACAAGAAAATAGAGAAGTGTAACGATTACTGTACCGAGAAACAGGCTGACAGGGATGGTCTTTTTCGGATTGATCACTTCGGCCGAAGCAAAGGTTACATTGTACCATGCATCAGCCGAAAAAAGGCTTCCGACCATGGCCGTGGCAAGGGTTGCCATCAGGGCAAATCCGGTGAGGGATGAAAGAGGATCGGAAGGGTTGCTTCCCCGGGTATTCCATATTCCCTGCGGATTCTGGTCTGCAATGCCTGTGCCCCGTAACACCCAGAAACCAATAAGAACAAAAAGAATCAAAATGGCAGCTTTGGTGAAGGTAAAGATATTCTGCACCCATTTTCCTTCCTCTACCCCCCTCATATTGACCCAGGTAAGAAAAACAATGGATGCAATGGCCACAAAGTGAACGGCTGTTACTTTCACCACACCGAGATCCAGCAGAATGTTGGCTTCGGAAATAGAAGGAATCAGCACACCGAGGTATTTGGCAAAAGCCATACCCACTGCGGCAATTGTGCCGGTCTGTATAACCAGAAACAAGGTCCATCCGTAGAGAAATCCGAACAAAGGGGAATAGGCTTCCCTGAGGTACACATAGATACCGCCGGCCTGAGGCATCATGGCGGCAAGCTCACCATAGCTTATTGCTGCAATCACCGTCATAATGCCCGTCAGAGCCCAGGCCACCAGCAGCCAGCCGGGTGAAGCAAGCTCGCGGGCCATATCGGCACTTACAATAAAGATACCCGACCCAATCATCGATCCCATCACCAGCATGGTGGAATCGAAAACATTCAGCCGCCGTTTAAATTCATATCGAACCGTATCTGCCATTGAACAAAAATTTGCTTTTGTAAATATGCAGAATTTTCCCTTTCGTCAAAAAATATTACCAAACAGAAACCTTAAAAAACATTCTTTCGTTAAGTGGAAATGAAGTATCTTTAAAATGCATTATTAACCAAAACCCTTGTATCATGAAAAAAATCCGTTTCGCAATGCTTTTCGGAATGTTGGCTTTACTGCTTCTGGGCTGCAGTAAAGACGACGAATTTTCCATTATTGGCAAATGGAACATTGACAAGATCACCGTGAGTTATTATCAGGGGTCGACCCTGGTTCAGACCTATTCGCAGGTAGATTCTCCGGATAATGATCTGGGCTGGATAGAGTTCAAAGACGGAGGAACAGGCGTTGATAATGAAAACGGAACGTTTACCTGGACATTAAGCGGGAGCAATTTAACCGTAGTTACGGAAAATGAAACCCTTGACCTGAAACTCACCACCAAGGAAAAAAAGAAACTGGTCGGGGAAGCTACTCAGACAATTACTGAAGAGAATGTAACTTACACGCTCAAGACAGTGATCGAACTCTCCAGGTAATTTCTCACAGGGTGCTTCAGGAAGTATTTATTCCAAATTCTTCAATTGAAAAACTCAATTGAGAATCTCGGTTTATTGGATCAGGCAAACGATCTTCGGATGGTTTGCCTGATTTTATTTTACTTCAGGGAAACGTTCGTAAAGCGGAAAAAAGAAATTGCATTCAAACTGGGCATGTTCATCGCTGTCGGATCCATGCACTGCATTGTCGCGAACATCGTTTCCGTAAAGCTGCCTGATGGTTCCGGCAGCAGCCTTTGAAGGGTCGGTAGAACCGATGAAATTACGGTAGGCTTCCACAGCATCTTCCTTTTCGAGAATGGCCACCACCACCGGGCCGGAAATCATATATTGTACAAGGCCTTCGTAGAATGGTTTCCCTTCGTGCACAGCATAAAAGGCACGGGCCTGTGCCTCTGTCATCTGCAGCATCTTCAGGGCAGTCAACCGAAATCCTGCTTCCGAAATTTTGCCGAGAATGGCTCCTGTATGATTGCTCCGTACCGCACCGGGCTTAATGATTGTAAGGGTATAACGTCCGTTCATTGTTCACAGCGTTTTTCCCAAAAATAAACATTTTTGTTTCAGTCGGGCCAGTTGAGGGGAGAATTCTTCTTCCTGTTGCTCAATTCGTAAAAAACCTGTACGTTTGGTATTTTTGTACCAAACGTTATTGACAGATAATGAAGGAGGAATTTGTTCAGAAATTCAGGGAGCTAACCGAATCAGCACGCCGTCCGGCAGTGATTACCCATTTTGACCCTGACGGGGATGCCGTTGGTTCTGCTCTGGGGATGGCTCTGTATCTTCAGAAAAAAGTGAAGAACAAAGTACCTGTTCTTATTCCCAATACAGACCCGGCTTTCCTGCAATGGTTGCCGGGCCATGACCAGGTGGTTTTTTACGACCGCGACCCCGAAGCCTGTGCCAGGGTAATTCAGGCTTCCGATTTACTGATTCTGGTGGACTTCAATGTCAGGAACCGTCTGAAGAAAATGGAACCCTGCGTTTTTGCATCCCGTATTCCTTCCGTTCTCATCGACCATCATCCCGATCCCGACCTTCCGGCCATACTCGTGATATCGGATACGGAACGAAGTTCAACCGCCGAGCTGATCTACGATCTGATCATGAGATGCGGAGATGCGGAATTGATTGATACCGACATTGCCGTTAATCTGTTTACAGGAATTATGACCGATACGGGCTGTTTCAGTTACAATGCATCGCGCCCCCGTACCTTTGAAATTACGGCACAACTTCTGCAGTATCCCTTTAACAAGGATACGGTGTACCGGAATGTGTACGATTTCTATTCCGAACAGAGGATGCGGCTCATGGGATACTGCCTGCATCAAAAAATGAAAGTGATTCCCGGGTGCCGAACAGCCTATATTGCTCTTACCCGTAAAGAACTGGAAGACTTCCATCATGAACCCGGCGATACGGAAGGATTTGTGAACCTTCCCTTTTCCATCCGGGGGACGCTGGTAACAGCACTTTTTACGGAAAAGGATGACCATGTAAAAATTTCGTTTCGCTCAAGGGGCAGTTTTGCCGTCAACACCTTTGCCAGCCGCTATTTTTCAGGTGGTGGACATTTTCACGCTGCCGGCGGGGAATATCCTCTGCCGCTGGATGCTGCCGTTCAGAAATTTACCGAGATGATTCAACAACATAAGGATGAAATCAGGGATTAAGACGTGCCCCTTAGTACTGACCATTTTCCTTCTGATCGTTGCCGGCTGTAAAAACCCCGCTCCTGAGGAAAATACCAGGAAACCGTTCACAGAAGACGATCTGGTGCGGGTAAACAGGTATCTTGTAGAAAAAGATCACAAGGCGATCCGCAGGTTTATCGAACGCCAGGGCTGGAAAATGCAGCAAACCGCAACGGGACTATGGTACGAAATTATCGAACACGGGCACGGACCTGCGGGATGCAAAGGGTGCATGGCTGTTCTTTCCTATAAAGTCAGTCTTCTCGACGGAACCCTTTGTTACAGTTCGGGCAAGGACGGGCTGAAAGAATTTCTTATCGGTCAGGGCGGTGTGGAATCAGGCCTGGAGGAAGCCATTCTTCTGCTTCATCAGGGCGACAGTGCCCGGCTGGTGTTACCGCCTTACCTGGCTCATGGCCTCACCGGCGATCAGAAAAAGATACCCGGCAGAGCATCACTGGTTTATGAACTCAGGGTGCTTCGGATCATTCCGGCTCAATGACCTGTTTACCGAAATCCTGAAGCTGACGCAACCCGAACAAAGGAATTTGCGTCTGATTAGTGTATATTTGCAAACACTGATTCAAAAAATTTGAACAACAAACCAAAGGATTATGAAAAAGAGTCTTTTTTTCTTCGTGGCCTCGCTGACAGTTTTTTCTGTGCTTTTTACGGCCTGCAATAAGAGCGATAATACCGATGAGCTGAAAGCCAATGAACAGCGCCTGCTGGTTAAATATCTTTCCGATCATAACATAACGGTCCAGCCTACGGCCAGCGGGTTGTACTATATTGAAACCGACACCGGTACGGGGATTCAGCCCGTTATGGGGGATATGGTTCTGATGAACTACACCCTGAAAATCATCTCTGACAAAATTGTTGCTACCAGTGATAAGCAAACAGCCATCGATAACGGCATAGTCCAGGAATATTATCTGTATGGCCCACAGAAATACATTCTTCAGGAAAACCGGTATGAGAAAGGCCTTCAGGAAGGCATACTGATGATGAAGGAAGGAAGCAAGGCTACGATGATTATTCCCAGCAGTCTATCATACGGAGGTCTCGGCATGCCCTGGCTGGGAGTTTCGCCTTACTCTACCCTGATCTACAATATAGAACTTCTGCGTGTGATTAAAAACCCGGATGCATTTGAAAGGGAGCAGATTGCTGCATACCTCGATACCACATCAATAACAGTGGCCGATTCAACAGCCGATGGATTGTATCATATTATTGACAAGGCCGGTACAGGCGATCTTCCAACTACCGGAACCATTGTGAAAGTAAACTATAAATTGTATCTGATTGATGGTCGAAAACTTGCAGAGAATAGTCCTGATCAACCCTTTTCCTATTCGGTTGGTTCAGCTGGCTATATTGAAGGATGGGACAAAGGAATCCGTCTGACCCGGAAAGGCGAAAAATGCCGGATTATTATCCCCTGGTACAAAGCTTACGGAAAATCAGGTTTTCAGGTTATACCCCCATACAGTACCTTATTGTATGTTCTGGAACGGGTTGACTGATTACCTTCCGATCAGAAAAACACAGAGCCTCCTGTTTACTTCAGGGGGCTTTTTTTTCCATTCTGCCACCGACATGGTTCGTATTTCCTCTGAAGGAGATGTGATATCAGCCGCGATGCAGAGCAGGGTATCGGCCTGCAAAACTTTCAGCAGGCTTTCCACCATCTGTTGATTGCGGTAAGGCGTTTCCATGAATATTTGCGTGTAGCCGGTATTTCCCGCTGTCTGTTCCAACTGCTTCAGTCGGCGAATCCGCTCGTTTTCCTTAACAGGCAGGTATCCGTGAAAGGAAAATTGTTCCGCATTCAGCCCCGATGCGATCAGGGCAAGAAAAACGGAAGAAGGCCCGGGCAAAGGAATCACGCGGATACCGGCCTTATGGGCGGCCCGTACAAGTTCCTCTCCCGGATCAGCCATGGCAGGCAGGCCCGCATCAGACATCAGCGCAACTGTCCGGTGCTCTGTAACGGCCTGGATCAGATCAGGAATTACGGTGCGGGGAGAATGTTCATTCAATACCATCATGGGAAGGGTATCAAAGCTTCCTTTGAATCCCATGTTCCTGAGGTTTCTCCTGGCGGAGCGTTCATCTTCAACAATAAATAACCGGATTTTATCCAGTAATTCGAAAAAAAACTCCCCGAAAAAAAGCGACGGCTGGTCGGAAACCAAAGGGGCAGGAACCAGGTAAAGCACAGGGCTGTTTGTTATCACTTCTTCCGGCATGGCAACAATACGACCGCACTAAATTACGCAAATCCTTTTTCCAGATCGTTGAATGAAAAAAAATTTCCGGCACATTCCGCAGGAATGCCTCAAAACCTGATATACCGGCGTAGCTTTCAGAAAATATTATGCCGGTGAGCCGGGGCTTTTTCACCCTCAGCCAATGCCGCCCGGTGCCAGACGGCTGAGATACTTCCTGCCGGGGATGCTGAATCGCTTCGTTCCAAAATATCCTTTTACCGATAAGTTATTTTGATTAAATTGTTCCTGCAATTATTTTTGCAACTTTACAAAGAGAAAAAAGCGGAAGCAACGGCTTTGTGCAGTTAAACAAAAGAAATTTCAGGTGAAGGTTACATTTCTGGGAACAGGGACATCACAGGGAGTGCCGGTCATTGCATGCCCCTGCCAGGTATGCAGGTCATTTGACCCGAGGGATAAACGCCTGCGGTCGTCGGTTATGATTGAAGAAAACGGGCTGAACATTGTCATCGACACGGGGCCGGACTTCAGAACCCAGATGCTCAGGGAGCACGTAACCAATGTCGATGCCATCCTGTTTACCCATGAACATAAGGATCATACGGCCGGACTGGACGATATCCGGTCGTTCAATTACCTGAAGCAACGGCCTATGGATGTATATGCCGAAGAAGCGGTCATTCGCTCTCTGAAAATGGAGTTTGCTTATGTGTTTGCCGAGAAAAAGTATCCCGGCGTTCCGCAGATTGAAGTTCATACCATTGGCACAGAACCCTTTATGATTCGGAATCTTTCGATCATTCCCATACGGGCTATCCATTATCAGCTTCCGGTTCTGGGTTTCCGGATCGGAGACTTTACCTACATCACCGATGCCAATTACATTCCCGAAGAAGAGAAAGAAAAAATAGCCGGCACCCGGTATATGGTTATTTCCGGTCTTCGTAAACAGAAACATATTTCCCATTTCAGTCTGGGCGAGGCCATTGAACTCATCAGCGAATTCAGCCCCAAACGCGGGTACATCACCCACATCAGCCACCAGATGGGCCTGCATGAGGAGGTTAGCAGGGAATTACCGCCCAATGTAATGCTGGCATACGACGGACTGAAAATTGAATTCTGAAAGGATTCCTGGTGGTGAGGAGATGAACCGGCTGTAACCGGAAAAGATTGTTTGCTCCTGCTGTTTTACGCTGTACAACATATTGGCCGCACCGCAGGAATGTAGTAGATTTGAAGGTAAACTTTCAGCTTATGGGACTTACAGTAGTAGAAAAAATCCTTGCCGCACATGCCGGAAAAGAAAAAGTACAACCGGGAGATATAGTTGAAATCGCCATTGACACACGCGTGGCCCGCGATTTCGGGGGTGCCAATGTGGTTCAGCATCTCCGCGAAAACCATCTCGCAATTGCCGATCCTGCCCGAACCATCTTTACCTTTGACTGCAATCCCACCGGTTCTGACCAGAAATACGCCGCCAACCAGCATCTGTGCAGGCTATTTGCCAGGGAAAATGGTATTCAGCTTTATGACATCAATGCCGGGATAGGCACCCACATACTCATTGATGAGGGGCTTGTGCTTCCGGGCTTTACGGCTGTTTCGACTGATTCGCATGCCAACATTCTTGGTGCCATTGGAGCATTCGGACAGGGAATGGGCGATATGGACATAGCTGCCATATGGGCACATGGCAAAACGTGGTTCAGGGTTCCCCGCTCGGTAAAAATTGACATCAGGGGAGAATGGAAAAAGGAAATAACGGCTAAAGACATTGTTCTGAATCTCCTTGACCGGTTTGGCGCCAATACCCTTCTCGGCGCATCGGTAGAGCTGACCGGGGAGGCCATCGAAAAGCTTTCCCTCGATGCCCGGATTACCATTGCTTCGATGGCAACCGAGATGAGCGCTCTCATTTTCCTCCTTCCTCCCGGCGAAGAAGTTCTCTCCTACTGCTCAGCCCGCTCAGGGAAAAAATGCATTCCGGTGCTTGCCGACGAAGATGCACATTATGATGAGGTATATACTGTTGAGGCCTCATCCTTTACAGAAAGAATCTCTCTGCCCGGTAATCCGGAGAATACGGTGCCGGTGGCCGAAGTTGCCGGCAAAAAGATTGATTCAGGTTTTATCGGAAGCTGTACCAACGGACGGATGGAAGACATGCGCACAGCGGCAGCCATCCTGAAAGGCAGAAAAGTTGCCCCCGGTGTTGTACTGAAGGTAGTACCTGCCACCTCAGCCATCTGGAGGCAATGTTTGGATGAAGGGATTCTCCGCATTTTTCAGGAAGCGGGGGCACTGGTTTCCAATCCGGGCTGTGCCGGATGTGCGGCAGGACAGGTGGGGCAAAACGGACCGGGCGAAGTAACCCTCAGTACGGGTAACAGAAACTTCCCGGGAAAACAGGGCAAAGGAGAAGTTTACCTCGCCTCTCCCGCTATTGTAGCTGCTTCGGCAGTGGCCGGCTACATAACTTTCCCCCACCAGATCCCAAGCCAGCCGGCTGTATTTAAAACCCTTCCCCCGGAAAAAAAGGAAAAAAGACCGGAACCGGACAAGAAACAGGAAAAAGAAAAATCCATGGTTGCTGAAGGAAAAATATGGCGTATCGACAAGGACAATATTGATACCGACATGATTTTTCACAACCGGCACCTGACCATTACAAACCGCGAGGAAATGGGCAAATATGCCTTTGGCAACCTGGCGGGATTCGAAGACTTCGCAAAAAATGCCCGGCCCGGAGACATCATTGTTACCGGAAAGAATTTCGGCGCCGGAAGCTCACGGCAACAGGCTGTTGACTGTTTTATTGCACTGGGCATTCAGTGCATTGTTGCCGAATCCTTTGCTCCCATCTATGAGCGGAATGCCATTAATGCCGGGTTCCCGATCGTCAGCTGCCCCGGTATACAGGAAACCGAGCTGAAAACAGGCGACAGAATACGCGTCAACTTTGCTACAGGGGAAATAACCAACCTTGAAAACAATAAGAAAATTTTTGGTACAAAATTTTCAGAAGTGCAAAGGGATATCTATTTTAGAGGCGGAATATTACAGGAGAAACCATGAAACTGACCATCCCGGAAGGATACCAGCCACTTCTGAACCTCAAACAAACCGAAAAAGCCATCAAGCTGGTAAAGGATTTTTTTGAAACGGCTCTTTCGTCAGAACTGCAGTTGCGCCGGGTAACGGCTCCGATTATCGTAATGAAAGGCACAGGGATTAATGATGATCTGAACGGAGTAGAAAGGCCGGTAAGTTTTCCCATTCGCTCCATGAACGACAGGGTAGCCGAAGTGGTTCATTCCCTGGCTAAATGGAAGCGTATGGCCCTGGCGGACTATCAGATTGAAGAGAACTTCGGAATTTACACCGACATGAATGCCCTCAGGCCTGATGAAGACCTGGATAACCTGCATTCCATCTATGTTGACCAGTGGGACTGGGAACGTGTTATGAACCATAACCAGCGCAACCTTGATTTTCTCAAGTACATTGTAAGAAAAATCTATGCCGTACTCAAACGTACCGAGTTCGTAGTGTTCGAAAACTACCCCCATATACGGCCCATTCTGCCGGAGGAAATCACTTTCGTTCATTCCGAGGAGTTGCTCGACAAGTATCCTTCCCTCACACCGAAGGAAAGAGAATACAAGGCCGCCAGGGAATATGGCGCCGTGTTCATTATCGGCATCGGCCATCCCCTGAAAAACGGCGAGCGACATGACGGTCGCGCGCCTGACTATGATGACTGGAGCACAGAAACTGCCAACGGATTCAGGGGCCTGAACGGCGACATTATTGTATGGAATCCGGTTCTGAACGATGCCTTTGAAATTTCCTCCATGGGTATCCGTGTCAATCCCGAAGCCATGCTGTACCAGCTGAAAATGAATAATTGCGAAGAAAGGAAGGAGTTATACTGGCATAAACGGCTTCTGAACGGCGAATTGCCGCAGTCCATCGGCGGCGGTATCGGACAGTCGCGTATCTGTATGTATTTCCTCAGAAAAGCCCATATAGGGGAAGTACAGGCAAGCATCTGGCCTGAGGAAATGATCACCATGTGCAGAAAGAACAACATTTTTCTGATGTAGGATCTTTTTTAAAAACTACCGGATCATTCACTTGGATAATACTTGCACCAAAGGAATATGAGGATCATTTACATTCTTTCATTTTTTCTGATAATGGGTTTTCGCCTTTCCGCGCAGGAAAAAAATATGATAGATCCGGCCCTGAAAACACCTCAGGAAATAATGAACCGATTTATGGACATGCGTTTTGGCATGTTCATTCACTGGGGTCCGGTAACCCTTCGTGGTACTGAAATCGGCTGGTCACGCGGCCATGAAGTTGCAACAGAAGATTACGACAACTTATATAAAGAGTTTAATCCGGTTTTGTTTGATGCCAGTGCCTGGGTTAAAACCGCAAAAAATGCCGGAATGAAATACCTGATAATCACCAGCAAACACCATGACGGATTTTGTTTATGGCCCTCTGAATACACCGATTATGACATCATGGCAACACCCTTTAAAAAAGATATTGTGGGGGAACTGGCGAACGCATGCAAAAAAGAAGGCATCCGGTTCGGCATTTATTTTACCATACTCGACTGGCACGACAAAAACTACCCGCTGCATAACGATGGTAAAGGAATATCGGAAGACGGAAATATGGAAAAATTCCGTTCAACCATGAAAAACCAGCTGAAAGAACTGGTTACGAAATACGACCCGTATCTGATCTGGTTTGACGGAGGATGGGAAGAACCCTGGACAAATGAAATGGGAAGAGAGATTTATACTTACCTGAAAAGACTGAAAAAAGATTTAATCATTAACAACCGGCTTGGGAAGGAAATGACGGGTATCGCCAACAAAAATGCTGATTACAGTAAAATGGTCGGCGATTTCGATACACCGGAACAACGGATTGGAAATATGAACATGGATTTCCCCTGGGAAAGCTGTATTACAATGGGCACCCAATGGTCTTGGAAGCCCAATGATAAGCTAAAGTCCGTAAAAGAATGCCTGCAAACGCTTGTAAAAACAGCATCAGGCAATGGCAATCTGCTGTTTAATATAGGCCCCATGCCTGATGGGCGTATCGAACAACGACAAATAGACCGTTTGGTGCAGATGGGCGCCTGGCTTAAAAAATACGGAGAAAGCATCTACGGAACCAGAGGCGGTCCCTACCTGCCAAACGAGGCATACAGTTCAACCCGTAAAGGCAATATAGTATTTGTCCATTTATTTGAAACGGATAAAACGGAAATTATCTTACCGGCTTTGCCCGGCGTAAACGTTCAAAAAGCAACATTAATGAACGGAGGTGAAGTACGTTTCAAGGAAACGGACGGTTTTTATAAAATCAGCCTTCCTGCTGTCCTGCCCGACAGTATCTGTAATGTACTGGTATTGCAGATTAACAGGGAAGCTATCGAAATCCCTGTTATCGGAAATACTTCAATCCCTTAACCCGATAAATCGTGGGCTGAATGCCAACACACTCTGCATTAGCTCGCTTAACTCCTGATACATAATATGCTTTAATCTCCCGGCACAGCCGCACCATCAAAATTGTTTGCTCTATAAAGAACAACAGGGAGAACACCTGTCTGAAGCAATGGCCGGTTATTGCCAGGAACTGATGTGGAGCAATTCTTCATAATCTGCTGCAGAATATATCCTGCCCTTGATAAAATGAGCAAAATACGGGCTATTTTTAGCAAAAAAACAGAAATATGCCCGGAAAAACCTTTGCAGAAAAAATACTGGGTGCATCGGCAGGCAGTATTGTATTCCGCCAGCCTGACCTGGTGCTCACCCACGACAACACCATGAGTATAAGCAAGACATTCGAAAAAATGGGAGGAACAAAAGTAGCCTTCCCTGACCGCCTTCTGGTGGTTCTGGACCACAATGCCCCTCCCACAACCGGCAAACTGGCCAATGATTACCAGGCCATACGCCGTCTGGTCAGGGAGCAGAACATCAAACGGTTTCATGATGCCGGAGAAGGAATATGCCACGAACTTTCGTCCCTCCATGCACGTCCGGGAATGATCATTACCGGGAGCGACAGCCATACCTGCACGGCCGGCGCTTTCAATGCCCTTGCCGCCGGAATTGACAGGACAGAAGCCGCAGGGCTCTGGAAAAAAGGAGAAACATGGTTTCGTGTACCCGAGAGCATGAAGATCATCCTGAAGGGAAAATTCAGGGAAGGCGTTTCTGCCAAAGACCTTGCCCTCTGGTTAACGGGAATTCTGGGAGCCGACGGAGCCAATTACCTGTCCGTTGAGTTTCATGGCGACGGAGTAAAGAACCTCTGCATGGCCGACCGGATGACACTGGCCAATATGGCGTCAGAAATGGGGGCAAAAAATGCCGTTTTCCCTCCCGATAAGGTGCTTGCTGATTTTTATGGAACGGAAGCTCTGAACGGAATCTGGGCCGACGAAGATGCCACTTATACACAGACCATTGAAGTTGACCTTAACGAAGTTTTTCCCGTGGTGGCTGCTCCCCACCAGGTTGACAATGTGCATCCGGTATCAGAATTTGAGGGAACGGAAATACAGCAGGCGCTGATCGGGACCTGCACCAACGGAAGAATTGAAGATCTTCGCGCCGCCGCAAGCATTCTGGAAGGCAAACAGGTCAAACCGGGGGTACAATTGCTGATCATTCCGGCCTCGCGGAAGGTTTACCTCCAGGCCGTCGAAGAAGGGCTTATCAGCATATTTCTTAAAGCCGGAGCCAATATTCTTTCTTCCTCCTGCGGACCGTGCCTCGGAACAGGACAGGGAATTCCGGCCGACGGCACAACAGTTATTTCCACAGCCAACAGAAATTTCAAAGGCCGGATGGGAAACCCCAACGCATCCATCTTCCTCGCTTCACCAGCCGTTACCGCTGCCTCGGCCCTCACAGGCTTTATTACTGATCCCACCTCCCTCAGCAGGGGGAAGAAATTTCCATTTCCTTCCATCCGTCAGAATACCTATACAATTCCGCCCGGAGAAAACCGGAAAACAGGCAATATATGGAATTACGCCGATATTGACCATCTGAATACCGACCAGATGTTTGCCGGAAATCTTACCTATACCATTCTCAGCTCGGACGCTGATGCCATACGCCCCCACCTGTTCAAGGGATTTGACGAGAACTTTGCAGGGAAAGTAGAACCGGGCGACATTATCATTGCAGGGGAGAACTTTGGCTGCGGCAGTTCACGCGAACACCCTGCCGTTGGTCTGGCCCATGCCGGTGTAAAAGCAGTTATCGTCAAGTCGGTGAACCGCATCTTTTACCGGTCGTGTATCAACCAGGGACTGCTCCTTCTGGTCCATCCCGGATTCGTAAATGCATACAAACCGGGCGATATGGTGATCCTACGGCCCGAAAAAGGAGAAATCCTTCTCAATGATACTTTGTTCACCTTCCCGCCTCTGCCTGAAACACTTATGGACATTGTCAGGCACAAGGGACTGGTAGCCTATTACAAAACCCACTGAGGCATTTACGGGTCAGAACTCTTTTGCAGATAAAAAGAGAAATTGTACTTTTGCACGCCCGGCACCCTGATCGGGTCTGGCATAACCGGTCCGGTAGCTCAGCTGGATAGAGCAGCAGCCTTCTAAGCTGCGGGTCGTGGGTTCGAATCCCGCCCGGATCACGGCAAAAAATTTAAACGCCTGTAAAACAAATTTTTACAGGCGTTTTTTTATGATATAATTTTAGGTACAAGTTTTTTTACCTTCCTGCTATACGTTACGCGGCTTAACGCAGTGGCGGATTTCGGAGCACAAAACTGTCAAGCCGTCACAAAGATAATTAAACTCTAACTCTTAAAGGAGATACGTATTATATTTCGATGGGAATCTCAAATTTTTCAAAAAGACGTTTAGCATAATTGGTTATTTCATTTAAATGCCAGCTATCATTGATTTTAATCATTTTAAGATCCGAAAGCATCTGTATAAGGTCATTCACAGAATATTTTTTAAGTAAGTCTCTATTTTTCAGCTCAATATAT
>JAAYUG010000132.1 GCA_012517825.1 Bacteroidales bacterium
CCATTTCCCATTAATGTGTTCAGGTTTTCATAGCGTGATCTTATACAGGAAATAGGAAATTGGAAATAGGAAATTTTCGGGGATTTTTGAGGTGTGATTTAAGATTTTTAAGTGTAGTATAAACAATAGCGTAAAGCGTAAGCCCTGAGCGAACGGCGAACAGCGAATAGCAATTTCATCCGTATCGAATGGTGGGTTTTTTCTTCCATTCCCTGACCGGCCGCTGATATATTTTTTATATTTGCGTTTTTCAACTGCGTAATTAATATCTATATGAAGCCTACTTTGGTTGTTCTTGCCGCAGGAATCGGAAGCCGCTACGGAAGCCTCAAGCAGATGGACAGTTTTGGACCCGCCGGGGAAACCATCATTGAATTCTCTGTCTATGATGCACTCTTATCCGGATTTGAACGGGTGGTTTTCGTCATTTCCCGTGCCATGGAAAAAGATTTTGCCGAATCATTTGTAAAACGCTTTCCTGCACATGTTTCCATTGATTATGTCATTCAGGAGATGGAAGACCTTCCCGAAGGATTTCATATCCCGGAAGGAAGGGCAAAACCCTGGGGCACAGCACATGCTGTAATGGCTGCACGACATGCGGTGAAGGAGTCTTTTGCCATCATTAACGGAGATGATTTTTACGGACGCACCTCCTTTCAGCTGATAAGTGATTTCCTTTCGCAGGTTGGCATTAACGAGAACCGCTTCTGCATGGCAGGGTATTATATTCGTCAAACCTTATCAGAACACGGAACCGTTTCGAGAGGACTTTGTGAAGTGGATGAGAACAATTTCGTTACTTCCATTGTGGAACGTACAAAAATCGGATTTACCCCCTCCAAAGAAATAGCCTATCTTGATGAAAACGGAAAACAGGTTATTGTTAAAGGAGATCCGTTTGTTTCGATGAATATTTTCGGTTTTACTCCTGCATTTTTTAAATGGCTGGAAGAATATTTTGTTGTTTTTCTAAGGGAAACAGGACCCGACACAAAGAGCGAATACTTCCTTCCTTATATTTTGAACAAACTGATTAAAGATAAGAAGATCACGCTCAAAGTTCTGCCAACTCCGGAAAAATGGTTCGGGGTAACCTACAAGGAAGACAAACCCTTTGTAACACAGATGCTCAAAGAACTAACAAGCCGCGGTGTTTATCCGACTCCCCTTTGGAAAGGGAATAAATAATGTATGTATGAATGATGCAGGGTTTATGCAGGCCCGGACAGCTGCCGGACAGTTTCTTCAGGCCGGGGAAATCCAATCGGTCAAACCGATCGGTTCAGGCCACATTCATCAGACATTTCTGGTCAGCCCCGTTTCGGATAAAAAGCACAAACTTGTTCTGCAGAAATTCAATACCTATGTATTCCGTGATCCGGACGCAGTAATGCAAAACCTGTTTCTTATTACAAGCCATATCAGAAAGAAGGTGGAAAACAGCAGGGGAGAAGGTGCCGGAATGCTGGTGCTGGAGCCGGTAAAAACTTTGACCGGGGAAAACTACTTTGTTGATGCAGAGGGCAGCGTCTGGCGTTGTTTGCTGTATATTCCCGACACGGCAAGTTATGACAGGGCCCCCGATGCTGCCGTGGTTTACGAAGGGGGAAAAGCATTCGGAACATTCATCCGCCTGCTTTCTGATCTTCCGGCAGAGAATGTTAAAATAACAATCCCTGAATTTCACAACCTTGATTTCCGGCTGGAACAGTTTCATCAGGCTATCCGGGATGGTTTAAAGGACCGGCGCGAAGAGACATCATCGGAGATTGAAATGATCCTGGAACGGGAAGAACAGATGAAACTGATACGAAAACTGGCTCAGCGCGGACTCATCCCTTTAAGGGTTGTCCATCATGATACAAAGATCAACAATGTGCTTTTTTCTGCCCGGAAGAAGGCATTGTGTGTCATTGACCTGGACACGGTAATGCCGGGCTTCGTGCATGACGATTTTGGCGATGCCATCCGTACCTTCACCAATACAGGGGAGGAAGATGATCCTGACCTTTCCCATATTTCCATGGATCTTTCCTTTTTTGAAGCATTTGCAGAAGGCTTTCTCGGTGCGGCAGGCGACATGCTCACTCCGCTCGAAAAGGAGTACCTGCCCCTGTCGGCGCTGGTTATGACCTACATGCAGACGATACGGTTTCTGACCGATTATCTGAACGGGGATACGTATTACAAAATTCATCATCCCAAACACAACCTGCAAAGAACCAAAGCACAGATGCAGCTTCTGCTGAGCATGGAGCAACAACTCCCGGCCATGCAGGAAATAGTGAAACGCTTCAGTTAAACGCAGTGAAAGCGGCCCTTATGGCACATTGCGCAGTTGTTGATGCGCAATGTGGGTTCAAGCCGGATTATGCATTAGGAGTGAAGCGAACTAATGCATAGTGGGTTGGAATTTAGCGCCGGCATCCGGCTTAATCCCGCTGAAACGCAGTGGAAGCGGCCCTTGTGGCACATTGCGCAGTTGTTGATGCGCAATGTGGATTCGATTCTTCTTGATCGCATTGCCTTTGAATTTTCTAATGCCATGTTCGGGTTTATTCAATAAACCTGCGAATGGTATCTCTGATAACTCAAATAATCGCCACTAATATGCTCTCATACCTACCAATAGTTCGGGTTTTGTTTCGGTGTGGTTAAAAGTATTTTAGCATGTTCGGATTTCTCAAGCAATCCTTTAACCTTTTCAATATCAATTTGGTCTCCATTTTCATAGGCTTTATTTAATGTCAGAGCTGAATCTTCAGTCATAATTCGTTTTTAAATTTGCCTTAACATTTGGCGGTATGAAAAGTTGCCGATTACAGACGGTTTCCTGTCAGGACTCATCCCTCAGATGTGGGATTGAAGCGTGCAGAACCCTTTGAATGATTTGTAACTTCGGCAAATTTTTAATATGCATATTGGACGCTGGCACATTTTTCAGTCAATATTTAAAACCAAACATACGAAGTATTTTCTAATGGGTTTTTATTTTTCCAGTCTTTATCTTTATTTTTTTTCCACCAGTCCTGATAAATATCTCTAACGATCCGGATTTCATACCCTTTAAGCCCCTTATATCTTTCCTTTTCATCTAAAGCTGTGTTAATTAAGTAAGGGTCAAGCGAACCATATCCGGTTCCATTTCTTATGCCTTCCACAGTCCAAAGCAAGCATTCTCCCAAAATAAAATATTCTCTTTCATAAGGGAATGGTGTTCGGGATGACATTGGATTAATGGGGAAATTTGAAATATGTGACGTGTCTTTCGCAAAATCAATGAGAGATTGAATTTGATTTTTCGTGAATTTTGGCATCTGTAGCCATAAATTTTCCCCGTTTTCTCCCTTTTCATAGCAATTGTAAGTTCCATTCTTAATTTGTTGAACAAATTTCTGCACATCAGGATGGTTGACATCAAACTCGTCTTTTTCACAACGAATACAGAAAAAGGTCAATATTGCAAGTAAAAACAACTTATTCATAATGGATGGTTTTTTCTATAGATGAAATATTCATTATAAGGGTTGCGTTTTTTTGCATGTTCAGTTAACCATTCGTTATTTGCAATGCACAGAGTTGAAAGCGAAGCTAGAGGAGTGTGTTCTATTATAACCACAAATGGTTGCCAATGGCCACAGATATGTCTTAGCTAACAAAACCCTGCGAATGGCGAACCACGAAAAGCAAATTTCTCCGAGGCGAAAGTAAAGCACACACAGAGATCGCAACCTATACCTTGCGAATAGCGGCAGCAAACTGCAAAAAGCCGCCTCTAGTTGGCCTTTTTCCAGCTGGTTATCTTGTACCCCCAGATAGAGTAAGCCAGTATAATAAAATAGGAGGGAACCAGAATCCAGTAGGCCTTCTGGGTTGAGGTAAGTACGGCGATTTTCCCGTATGCCAGCGGCAGAAGCGCGCCTCCTGCAATCGCCATAATGAGCATGGCAGAAGCTGTTTTGGTATAACGCCCGAGCCCATTGATCGCCAGGGGCCAGATAGCAGGCCATACCAGTGAATTGGCTATACCCAGCAAAGCAATAAACAACACGGTGAGGGGTATGGTCAGCTCTACTGCCTGAAAGGTCACCAGGTCACGGAAAGGCAGGGTGAGAACAATGTGTGAAGGGGTTAGAATGGCTGCTAGGGAAAAAACTATTCCAAGTGCTGCACAAATTTTTAATGCAGTACTTTGCTGTATCACTTTCGGAATCAGTACAATTCCTGCCAGATAACCAATGACCATGCCCAGAAGAGTCAGGGAGGTGAAATACTTGGCTGAAGTCATGGAAATTCCCAAAGACTGGCCATACCGGATAATGCTGTCACCGGCAATTACTTCAACTCCTACATAAAAAAACAGGGCAATTACTCCCAGTACAAGGTTGGGGAAGGCAAAAACACTGTTTTTTCCAACGTTTGCCGCAGTAGTTGATTCATCTTCGGCCTCGGTATCCACTTCAGGAAGGTGGGCAATGCGTATCATGAATCCAAGTGCCAGCAGGATTACGGCTATGAATATATACGGCTCGATCACCCGGTGCGCCATGGCATCCAGAATCTGTGTCCTCACTACCGGATCGGTTGCTTCTTTAAGTTGCACTTCAAGAGCGTGGGCATCTTTCAGAACAATGCTTGCCAGCAGTACCGGAGCAATCATTCCGGCAACCTTATTGGCTATCCCCATAATGCTGATGCGCTGGGCAGCACTTTCACGAGGCCCCAGAATGGTAATGTAGGGATTGGAAGCTGTTTGAAGGATGGCCAGGCCTGTTCCCTGAACAAACAAACCGGTCAGAAATAAGGCAAATGACCTTGTAAGAGCGGCAGGTATAAATACGGTTGCTCCCAGTGCCATAATCCAGAGTCCTACCGTCATTCCGTTTCTGAAACCCGTGAACTTCAGAACCTGCGATGAAGGCAGTGCCATGACAAAATAGGAAATATAAAAGGCAAACGTAACGAAATATGCCTCAAAATCATTCAGTTCACAAGCTGTACGAAGAAAA
>JAAYUG010000133.1 GCA_012517825.1 Bacteroidales bacterium
CAAATACAAACGGCAGGGTGTTTGCATAAGAGACCGCAGATACTCTGTAAATAGAATAAGGCTGTTCCATATTTCAACCTGGATGAACAGGTGCGAATGTAGGAAATAAGTTTCTCCCAGAATATGCTGATAAACTTATTAGGCTAAATAATCCTGCTCTGCGGAACCCGGCATTCAGGAACCGTTTTTTTGCTAAATTTGTCAGGTAAAACAACCAGCTAGGATGAATTTAACCCCCCTTATGGCCATTTCGCCTGTCGATGGCCGATATTACAGCAAGGTTCAGGAGCTGTCTCAGTTTTTTTCCGAGTTTGCCCTGATACGTTACCGCCTGCAGGTAGAGGTGGAATATTTCATTGCTTTGTGCGAACTTCCGTTGCCTCAGTTGAAGGATTTTGATAAAGTGCGGTTTCCTGAATTGCGTAAGATTTATCATTCATTTACTGAAGCCGATGCGGAAAACATAAAGAATATAGAAAAAACCACCAACCACGATGTTAAAGCGGTCGAGTACTTTCTCAAAGAGAAGTTCGACGGGCTGGGGCTTTCGAAATACCGTGAATTCGTTCACTTCGGACTTACTTCCCAGGATATTAACAATACAGCCGTACCGCTTTCGCTGAAAGAGGCAATGGAAAAATGCATCCTGCCTTCATTGATGCAGGTAATTGACTCTCTGGAAGGAATGGCAGAACAGTGGAAGAATGTGCCGATGCTGGCCCATACGCATGGCCAGCCTGCTTCCCCTACAAAACTTGGAAAGGAAATCAAGGTTTTTTCGAACCGGTTGCGGGATCAGCTGGAACTGCTGAATACAGTACCCTATGCTGCCAAGTTCGGCGGGGCTACCGGCAACTTTAATGCCCATTTTGTTGCCTACCCGCAATTTAACTGGCCACTGTTTGGCGATCATTTTGTCAATACAAAACTTGGACTGAAGCGCACACCAATTACTACCCAGATCGAACCGTATGATAACATGGCCGCCTTTTGTGATGCGCTCCGAAGGCTTAATACCATATTGATTGATTTCTGCAGGGACGTTTGGGCCTATATTTCAATGGAATATTTTCGTCAGAAGGTTAAGGAGAATGAGGTTGGTTCCTCTGCCATGCCCCATAAGGTTAATCCCATTGATTTTGAAAATGCCGAAGGGAATCTGGGTGTTGCCAATGCCCTGCTGGAACATTTTTCCTCTAAACTACCCGTTTCACGGCTTCAGCGGGATCTTACCGACTCAACCGTTCTCCGAAACACCGGGGTTCCGCTTGCTCACATGCTCATTGCCTATAAATCGCTATTGAAAGGCATGGATAAGCTTTTGCTCAATGAAGAAGCTTTGTATGCCGATCTTGATGCAAACTGGGCTGTGGTGGCTGAGGCAATTCAGACCATCCTCCGGAGAGAAGGATTTCCCAAACCGTATGAAGCACTCAAACAGCTTACGCGAACCGGCGCCGCCATTACCCGTGAACAGATAAGCGCTTTTATCGACCAGCTTACTGTTTCCGAGCAGGTTAAGGAAGAACTCAGGCGGATTACTCCTTATAATTATACCGGAGCCGATCTTTTCTGAATCAGTGCACGAGCCTTTGACCCGGTTTTCAGTAACCGGTTTAGCCAGTTGAAAGTTGTTTTTGAGGAGTACGTTTCCCATAAAACTACCTGGAAGCCTGTCATATCGCATAGCAATCGGAATGGCTTTTCTGAAAATTCATGGCAATGTCCGGGAAAATAGTCATCCTGGTACTTTCGTTTGTGCAGCCGGCTTTTCTCAAGAAATCTTTTGAACCTGGCTTCTGCTCCGTCAATATTGGGGAATTCAAGCAGGGCAATTCCTCCTTCCCTCAGCAAGGCGTTAATTTTCTGCATGGCCAGGACAGGGTCCGGTAAATGCTCCAGTACATGACGCAAAGTTACCAGATCGTAACTTTCTTCCTTATCAGGAATATAGCTGAGAAAATTGGCCGTAATTATGTTGATTCCGTATCGTTTCTGAAGCTCTGAGGCATACATTTCACTGAGTTCCATGCCGGTTACTTTCCATCCATGATCTCTTGCCACCAGCAGAAGACTACCGTTACCGCAACCAATATCCAGCAGAGTGCCTGGTTGCGGAATATGACGGGCTATGAATTCAAAGGTCTTTTTCTGTCCTTTATATTGTTTATGAAGATGTAAAGAAGGATCGACAAAGGTATACGTATATTTTTTCTGGTCAAGTCCTCCCCGTAAGTCGTAATTAACCAGTCTGCATGATTTGCAGCGGTAAAAATGAAACTGTCCGTTATTACCCTGTTGGTAAAACAGATAAAGACTTTCACTTCCGCACAAACGGCAATTCATTATATTTTTTACACAAAGAAAGCCAAGAATTTTAATCATGCAAGCAAGATGGAACAGAATTATGTTAAGTTCTTATGGTGGAGAAACGGCATAACTGACATCAGGAAAAATAATAGGGGTAAAATATACCATGCTATTTTTCGTTTTATTCTTCCGGTATGTAATTGCGTATTTTTGTACATTTGCGCGGTCTTTTGTTTTTATAATTACTCTGGTGAAGAAATATTTATCATTGCTAAAATACCTGAAGCCTTACCTGCCCAAGGTTGGTATCAGTCTATCCTTCAATCTTTTATCGGTTTTCTTTTCCCTCTTTTCCCTTACCATGCTCATCCCGGTATTGCAGATCTTGTTCAATCAGCAGCCTCTGGTAAGCGAGCCTGTAGCTTTTGAGCTTAATGTTAAAGCCATTGCCCACAACTTCAATTATCTCATTTCCCATGTTATTCTGACCAGAGGAAAAATCAGTGCCCTTGTTTTTGTCAGTCTGGTGATACTGATATTTATTTTTCTGAAAAATGCGTTTCAGTATCTGAGCGTATATTTTCTCGCTCCTGTCAGAACCGGAGTAATTAAAGACATTCGCAATACCTTATTCCGCAAGATTATTGATCTTCCGCTGGGGTATTACTCGGGCGAACGAAAGGGGGATATCATATCACGCATTACCACGGATGTTAACGAAATTGAAGCATCGATTATCCGTTCGCTTGATCTTTTCTTCCGTGAACCGGTTATGATCATTGTTTATCTCGGTTCGCTCATTTACATGAGCCCGGGGCTTACCCTGTTTGTGCTGATTCTTCTTCCGATATCGGGTCTGATCATTGGCCGCATTGGCCGCACGCTGCGGAGGAATTCTGCCAAAGTCCAGAAAGCGATGGGGTCGTTGCTTTCCATTATTGAGGAAGCCATCGGCGGGTTGCGCATTATCAAAGCCTTCAATGCAGAGGAGAAAACCCACGAAAAGTTTTACCGAACAAATGATCAGTTTACCCGGCTGATGATCAAAAACTGGCGACGGCGTGATCTGGCATCCCCGCTCAGTGAATTTCTCGGCGTAGCCATTCTGATTCTTGTCATGTGGTATGGCGGAACACTGGTTCTGGGTGAGAAATCCGAACTTTCCTCAGCCGAATTCATTACCTACATTGGGATATTTTCGCAGGTCATTAATCCGGCCAAACAATTTACCAATGCCTATTACAGTGTGGTGAAAGGGATGGCATCAGTTGACAGGGTTAACTATATTCTGGATACTCAGAATACCATAGTGGAGAAAAAGGATGCCCTCAGCCTCAGGGAGTTCAGGGAAGCCATCGTTTACCGGGATGTTAGTTTTCGGTACAATACCACCTATGTATTGCGCAATATCAATCTTACTATTGAGAAAGGGAAAACCATTGCCATTGTAGGACAGTCGGGGAGTGGTAAAAGTACCCTGGTTGACCTCCTGCCCCGTTTTTATGATGTAACCGAAGGGGATATACTGATTGACGGATACTCGGTGAAAGATTACAAAATTCAGGATCTGAGAAATCTGATCGGGTATGTCAACCAGGACCCCATCCTTTTCAATGATACCTTTTTCAACAACATTGCTTTTGGGGTGGAAAATGCAACAGAAGAGGAGGTGATTAATGCCGCACAGGTGGCCAATGCCCATGAATTTATTATATCCAGTCCGGAGGGTTACCAGACTTTCGTTGGTGACCGCGGAGGAAATCTCAGCGGCGGACAACGCCAACGCATCAGCATTGCGCGGGCCGTGCTGAAAAATCCCCCCATCCTGATATTGGACGAAGCAACCTCTTCCCTTGATTCAGAATCGGAACGCCTCGTACAGGATGCTCTTTTCCGCCTTATGAAAAACCGGACTTCGCTGGTAATTGCTCATCGGCTTTCCACTGTTCAGTATGCCGATGAAATTTGTGTTCTAAACAAGGGAGAGATCATTGAACGGGGTAAACACGAGGAATTGCTGAAGCTTAACGGGGCCTATCGAAGGCTGTATGATATCCAGATGTTTGTTTAACTTTTTTCAAATTATACCAGCGGATGAAAATCAGCGGTTTTACCATGGGTAAGAATGTCAGTAAGTTGTATTACCCGATGAAGGCTTCTATTCAGTCGATTCTGCCTATTGTTGATGAATTTATCGTCGTTCTGGGCGATAGTGACCCCGACGATACAACCCGTGAAGAAATTGAAAGCATAGGAGACCCCAAAATCAAAATCATTGACACAGTATGGGATATTGAAAAATATCCCCGCGGAATGGAACACGCCCATCAGACAGATATTGCCAAATCATATTGCACGGGTGACTGGCTCTTTTATTTGCAGGCCGATGAAGTGGTTCACGAAAAAGACCTCCCGGTCATCAAAGCCCGCTGCGAAGAGTTATTGGATAAAACAGAAGTCGAGGGATTATTGTTTAACTACATCCACTTCTGGGGCGATTACTGGCATTATCACGATTCACACGGATGGTACAGAAAGGAAATCCGGATCATCCGGAATGACCCTGAAATTCATTCCTGGGAGTCAGCCCAGTCATTCCGCCGCATTCCTGATTTCGATCAGCTGAATTACCGGCAGCAGAAAGGTACTTATAAACTAAAGGTAGCCCAGGTTGATGCATCCATTTACCATTACGGATGGGTGAGACCTCCCTCCTACATGAAAAGCAAGATCAAAGCATTCAAAACAAACCATCAGGGAAGAGCACGAATTGAAGAACTTGAACGATCCAGAAAGGACTATTTTGCCTTTGATTATGGGGTGGTAGGGAACCTGCCGGTTTTTAAGGGAACCCATCCTGCTGTAATGAACGAATGGATTGCCAGATTCAACTGGGGGGATCAGCTTCAGTATTCAGGAAAACCAAACCGCAACAGGCTTCCCCATAAACATGAGAAGTTCCGCTACCGGCTTGCCACCTGGATTGAAAAGAAACTCCTGTTTGGTAAACCCATTGGTGAATTCAGAAATTACATTCTTCTGAAGGTGTGATGATAATGGATACGAACCCTCCGGCTCTTCCGGCCTCTCTGATTATTTCCTTTTACAACAAACCGGAAACGCTCGCACTGGTTTTGCAATCCGTCAGAAATCAGTCAGCTGGGTCTTTTGAAATACTCATTGCCGATGACGGATCATCAGAAGAAACGGTTGAAAAGCTCAGCAAACTTATTAAGGATTTTCCCTTTCCTGTTCGGCATATCTGGCACGAAGACAAAGGCTGGAGAAAGAATGCCATTCTTAACAGGGCAGCTGCTGCAGCATCATCAGACTATCTGATTTTTATTGACGGAGACTGCATACTTCATAAGCATTTCGTAAAAGAACATATAAACCACAGAAAAACAGGTACAGTGCTTACGGGCCGGCGGGTCTATCTTTCTCCTGCTGCCACATCGCTGATCCTTCAGTCAGGAGATTTCAGAAAGGTGTATTCACTTCCGGTTGTTCTTCGTCTTCTATACGACAGGTATGCAGATCAATCTTCGGCACACCTGGAGAACGCATTGTATCTCGGAAATATGTTTCTGCGAAAGTTCATAAACCGAAAAGACAGGGGCGTTCTGGGTTCCAATTTTTCCCTTTACCGCAACGATCTGATCCGAATCAACGGTTTTGATGAACAATACACTGCTCCTTATGTGGGCGAAGACACTGACCTCGAATACCGACTTCGTTTGGCCGGCATGCAGGTTAAAACTCTGAAACACCTGGCCATACAATACCATTTATTTCATCAGCGACAGGAGAAAAATACCCTCAATGAAGAAATTTTTAAAAAGACAAAATCAGAGGGCAGGTATTATGCCGAAAAAGGCATAAATCAGTACCTTGCATCCGGTTCCTGATAGTGTTTATTCAAAACCGACAGAGGCGTAACCAACCCAATGCCGCAACGTGGCATTTGCTGTTTTTCCCATCCCCAGATCTTCAACAGGCAGGCGAAGATGGTCTATGCTGGTGGCATACCCTATAATCTGTCCTTCCGGAATATTGCCCGTTTTCTGACCAAGGTTCAATGCAACAAGCAAACCGAACGGTACGGAATATCTTCCGCACCAGGTCCACAGATATTCCCTGTAATCGTCTGGATGTACAGTATATCTGGTAAATTTCCATATTTTTTCCTTACTGATCGGTCCTTTGAGGCACGAATCCAAAATTTCCTTTTCATGCTTTACTGCAAGCTGATACCCGGCCGTATCGGCTCCATAAGGGGCATAGTTCTTTCCGCCCCAGTCCTCATCGCCGTAATGAACTGCATCGGTTGAAACAACAAGGGCAAAGTCCTTTCCCCAGCTCATATTGCTTTTTTTAGCTATCTGCACTATGCTTTCTGCCAGCTTTGCGGCAATTTCCTGCATTCTTTCAAACGACATGGCCGGAACAAGAATCGGCACGATCTGTACATTCCGGTTGTAATATTGAAGAAAGGGGACAAGGGCTTCCAGGGAATGCTCAACATTATGCAACGTATCGCTGACCATATATACTGCCGTGTCAAGCTGTTCAATGAGCATATCCCTAAGAGGAGAGATGGTAACGCTTCCGTAAGGTCCAGACCACTTTTTCCATGCATCAAATACTATCCTGTTTTCAATTCCCATGCTCCTTGCCTTGTGTGCCACACCGAAAAGGATAACCACCGGAGCTTTTACTGAACGGAGTACGTGTGCATACAGGAATCCAGCATAAGTGTAATCATCGTGCGGACATATAGCCAGACGGAAAATTCCGTTTTGATCTGATTTGACGGACATGGAATCCTGCATTTTATCCATCCGGTCAATGCGAACCATAATGCTGTCCATCTGCCATGCAAGATGAGCAAAACCAATTGTGTCAACTGGCTGTCGGGTTCTGGTTTCCTTTGTCAGTTGCCGGCAGGAACTCAGAATACCGCTGATAATGAATAAGGTAATCAGTATCTTTTTCATGGTGCGATCATAAGGAACATACAAAGGTAGTTATTCTTCTTTCTTTGTATTACGGTAATCGTATGCCCGGTTTAGGTGTTTTGCCTGACCCTGAATGCTTTTGGTTTCCGTTCAGAAAAGAGATGCTTTCTGGAAACCGGGTTGAACTCTTGACTCCTTTATTCTTCGATTGGTGAAGAGCGAAAGACCAAAATAGCATCATTTCTCGCTTCGTCTGCTTTTTTTATTGTCCTCAGTCCTTCTGTAAGCAGAGCTTCCATCGGACCCATTGCGGCTGCGGAGAAAGAGGGATTACCTGGCGGTGATCCCGGAAGGGGGGATCCTACAGCCGCAATGGCATCCTTCG
>JAAYUG010000134.1 GCA_012517825.1 Bacteroidales bacterium
GGCATAGTGTGATGATAATGCCCTGACCACAGGCAGGTCCACTTCAATAAACCATGACGGTGTAACAATTACAACAGATTCCATACATTCAGGATTGAATGGAATGATTTTTCCGGCTGATTCCCAATGCACCCGATAGTTTTCCCTTGAAAAAGCCTCCCACATACCGGAGGTACTTAACAAGAAGTCCGTAATAGCAAAAAACTCCTTTTCCATGCCGGCGGTAAAACATCATATCTTTGCCGAGGTGATAATTGGAACGAACTGATGAAAATGACCGGAGAAGATCCTTCCAGCGTCCCTGGTGCAGGGCGCCTGTATGGTCGGTATGGTTCCAGAGTTTCAGTTCGGGATACACCCTCAGGATGAATCCGTTTTCCCTGGCCCGGCAGGTAAAATCAGAATCACCGTGATACTGCGGAAAATGCACTTCGTCCCAGTACCCTATTTTCTCAATAACCGACCGATGAAGGCAGGTTCCCATGCCGGGCAGCCAGTCAACGTTTAGAGGCTGCCTGTATGTTTCCGAGTCGGGCTCTCCAAACCCGACAGGATATTTAACACCTGAACGGCGGTTGAAGTATCCGCCCATGCTCCACAGGATATTGTCTGCTCTGGCTATAAATACCTTGGAGCCGACAATAATTTCGGGCTTATTTTCAGACAGTATTCTGCACAACGCCGGAAAATAGTCTTCCCCGGCCACAATATCATTGTTCCACAGCAGCAGGTAGGCGGCGTTCAGGTCTGATAAAGCATAGGCTGCAGCCCTGTTGATGCCACCGCTCCACCAGAGGGTGCCGTCACCGGTGAGCACATGAACAAAGGGAAAATTTGCTTGTATCCATTCAGAAGTTCCGTCTGTGGAACCATCATCCACCACAACTATCTCAAAATTAAAACCGCTGGAATTCAGTGCATCAGAAGACAGCAGCTGACGAAGGTTCTCCAGTGTTTTTTTTGTATAGGGAAGGGCATTATATACCGGCAGAAGGATGGCTATTTTTAGTTGGCGATGCAGATCATTCATCATAGTATCAGAGCTTCACAATTAAGCGGGTATGGGTTCCTGTTTGTTCTGAAGAAACATGTTCAGCAGATAAAACATCAGAAAATACCCGTAATAATTCAGATTGTCAAACAGAGCCGTAAAGTTGATAAATACATATCCCCAGAAAAAGGCAAGGAGCATAGGATTTCCGGTTACACGGGAGCTTTTCCGGAAACGCAAGAAACCGAAAATCCAGTAGAGGACAAAGAGGGCAAGACCAAAAAGCCCTTCCCTGAAAATAATATCAAAGTAGGCAACATGGATCCCAAACCAGTTGAATTTCAGGTATTCCTTATCCTGCCAGCTTGATTCACCGAAACCAAAAACAGGTTTCTGTTGAAAGAAGCGCTCCACAAAGATCTGGGTAGTTTCGGTTCTGCCTTTGTAGGTTTCTGTTGCAATGCGCTTCTGATAGACTTTTGACTGTTCTATCTGCGAAAAAAATCCCAGGAAGAGAATAATGAGCAAAAGAATAACAGCAGGGAAAAGCACAATGCTGTATTGTTTATAGCGGTACCAGACAAAAACCAGAATTCCGATGAGGGCAAATCCCCAGATCCACCGGGAATAGGTAACCGCCACCGAAAAGGCCAGCATAGCTACAACAGCAAGGTCTCTCAGCGAATATTCCCTGAAATTTCTGAACAGGAAATAGAGAAAAAGGCAGGAAAGGCCAATTCCGGCCTCGTAAGGCCCCACTCCTGCGAAAAGGGAGTTGTTGCGCACAATGCCTTCATAGCGGCTGAAGAAACGGATCCAGTAAAGTGCCTCCTTATATTTCCCCACATAGAAGGTCGGGTCAACAAAGGTCTGCAAAGCACTTGCAATGAAACACCCCACCGCTACCACGAGCAGAAACATGTAAAGCCTTCTGCCGTCAGCAGGCGTATAAACAAGGTTCTCGAACAGGGCCAGGGTAAACCATGTTGTTACCAGATTGAAAAGAATGGAAGGCGGAATCGATCCGGTAAGGAAGTTTTTGTTGAGCAGTACATATAACATATAAATTCCCAGCGCAATCAGAAAAGGGCTTAAGCGCGCCCTGAACTGGCCCAGGAAAAATTTCAGAAAAAAGAAAAAGGTAAAGGCAATAAGAAAAAAATGACGGATGTCGAGCGTGGTTCCTCCGACCTTGAGGCGGGGCAGGTACCCTCCGAGATAGGGGACCAGGAGAATGAACAGACAAAAAAGCCAATGGATCAGGGGATCAAAGTAAGTCATTTCCCCCGAGGCCGTTTTTGTTTTTACGTAGGAAAGTTTTTTTTCTTCCACCGGAATTCTGCTTTGTCTAATTTACGAAAGTAACTTATCCCGCAAAAACAAAGGTCAAAAAAAAATGTATTTTTGATGAATTAGCGGAGTTGCCTTATGAACATACGCGTATTGCATTTAAGCGCCAGTGATCTGGAAGGTGGAGCAGCCCGCGCAGCATTCCGCCTGCATACCGGGTTGAGAGAAAACGGCATCGATTCGCACATGCTGGTTAAAAGCAAAAAGAGCGACAATGCGTATGTTCACCAGGTCCGCTTCAACAAAATCCGTAATTATTTTTCCTATCATCTCGATTACCTGCTGTGGCTCAACCGGTATCCCGGACGGGAAAGTGTGAATTTTTCCATTTCGTTCTGGAAATCCCCTGTTATGGATGCAATCAGGTCTCTTAAACCTGATATCGTCCACCTGCACTGGATTTCGGACAATTTTCTTTCCCTTGAAACCATTGGAAAACTGAACCGACCGGTGGTGTGGAGTTTGCATGATATGAATCCGTTTACGGGGGGATGTCATTACGATAACAACTGTAACCGATACCGCACCTTATGCGGAAACTGCCCGGTGCTCCATTCGGAAAGGCAAAACGACCTCAGCACATGGATACAGAAAAGGAAGAAAAAGATTTATTCTGCAATGCCCGGTCTGACCATGGTTGGACTGAGCCGGTGGATGCAGGAAGCTGCTTCATCAAGCTCGGTTTTGCAGGGTGTTCGTGTAGTGAACCTGCCGAATGGTATTGACACCTCGCAATATAAGCCGGTGGCAAAAGACATGGCCAGGGGTCTTCTTTCGGTGCCTCCGGATAAAAAGGTTATTTTGTTCGGGGCACAGTTTTCCAATGCCGAAAAGAGAAAAGGCTTTCATCACCTGCTGAAGGCCATGAGCAATTTTGAAAGGGATGATCTTGTCATTGTGGTTTTTGGGGCAAAAGCCGATACCCGGGATACAGGGATTCCTTTCCCGGTTCGTTTTCTGGGGAACCTGCACGATGACCTCTCTCTTTGCATTGTTTATTCAGCGGCCGATGTGATGATTGTCCCCTCCGAACAGGAGAATCTTTCCAACGGAATTATGGAATCCATGGCGTGCGGAACACCGGTTGTGGCGTTTGATATTGGAGGAAATCCTGATATGATAAGGCATCGGGAAAACGGGTATCTGGCCAGACCTTTTGATGCTGATGATCTGCGGGAAGGAATTCGGTGGATCATTGACAACCGGGAATATCAAACGATCGCCGAAAACGCCCGGGATACGGTGGTGAAAAAATTTGACATTCAGGTTGTAGCCACGCAATATGCTGAGCTGTACAAATCCATGTTGAATATTTCATAATTCAATCTGTTGACCTTAATCCCCGGCGGGGAAAGGCAAATTGTCCAATTTATCGGCGTTTAAAGGGATTGTTTATTTTCCCCACAATCCGTTGTCTTTACCTTCGATGATTTTGATGGATTGGATGGGCGACAAAATGGCGCCGGCCAGCATAACAATCATGGTGGCCAATACCACACCCTGAGGGCCCAGATGCGCATTGCGGGCAAGGAAAATGGCCAGGGGAATATTCGCAACAGCCTGAAATACAGCTATATATAGTGAAATTCGTATTTTGCCCGTTCCGTTGATAAAATATGCCCAGAGATTGCACCAGGTGGCCAGAATTACATAGCCCGCCAGCAAAGCCGACATACTGAAGGGGATTTTCACTTCGGACCCGACCCAGAAACGGTAGAAAATACCGGAAAAAGCCAGCATTATGAGGCTGAGAACAATCATTCCGCCCCATACAAAGAGCAGGTAGCGGATTGTGTTTCTGATCCAGGGAATGTCTTTTTTCACATAGGCATCGGTAAAGGCTGTCCACAAGGGAACCAGAATAATTTCAAATCCCATGGTGATCATACTGAAGTACCGGTAGGCAATGTTGTAAGGAGTAACCTCGGCAGGTGAAAAAAGCTGGGTAATGATCAGGTTGCTGGTGGTAAATATTACCAGCACAGCTATGTTGATGATAAAAAACTGAACCCCGAGGCTCATCAGATCTTTCAGATACTGCCTGTGAAAGAACTTCAGGGAGGGCCGGCAAAAGCTGTAATCACGCCCAAAATACCATACGGAGGCAACGATATAGACAATCACCGGAGCAGAGCTGAGGGCAATACCGATATACACCAGGGACCCTTCGGTAATTTTTGTGATAATATAGACACCCGCCAGAGCGGCCAGGTTCCCCAGAAAAGTCAGGAGCCCGCTCAGGGCCGGCCGCTGATCGGCTGTAAGAATCACACTGATGAGTCCCGTAACAAACCGTATGATAAAAAACACCACCACCACGGTGGCCAGAATGGTCACCTCCTGCTGCATCCCGGGAGGCGTATTGAGTATTTTCGCCCAGTTCAGAAAAGGGTTAACCAGAAAAAACAGCAGCATAATGGCCCCAAAAATGACGGTCATGCCCCCGTAGGTTGTACTTACGTACTTTCTTGCCAGGCCATGATCAGAACGGGCCATTGCCTCGGCAAATTTATTCCGCAATCCATTGCCCAGACCGATATCAAAAAATCCGATCCAGCCAAGGATGGAAGAAAGGGTTATCCATATCCCGTAACGCGCAGTGCCAAGATAATGCAGGGTGAGGGGTACGAGCAGAAAGGTAATTAAAATGGAAGCCGCCTTCAGGAGAAATGAATAGACAATATGGCGTTTCACCTTTACCGAACGTTCGCCTCCGCCGGTAAAAAACTCTTTCACAAGATGCACTGGTCCGGATCCTTTCATGTTAATTCTTTTTCAATGCAGGGCAGGTTTTCTGAAAAACGCCCAGAACAGTCCTGCCGATTCTTTGACAAACATTTTTATCTCGTTTCCACTTTTCCACCAGGTACGGGATGGGAAAGGAGCAATGACGCTCACTTTGACCGACGGGCCGAAAGCCTTCCTTGCCAGCATCAGGGTGCGGCGGGCATGAAACGGATGCGTAACAATTACAAGGGAACTGTCGGTTGCGTAATGGGATCTTGCAAATTCAGCCAGAGCCTTCATGGAGTGCCAGGTTTTATCGGAATGAATACCCTGAACAGCAATAACATCCATTTGATTGTCAGGAATTCCGAACCGGTGAAGAAACCATGCTGCCTGGCCCGGAACCGAGCTGAAATTGAGATCCACCGTATCGACTCCACTTCCGAGATACCGTATATAAATGGCTCGCATGCTGCGCGGCAGGTATTCCTTCCCCCTGATTTTTAAACCATAAACATACAAATTGCGGTCGGCATAGCGTGTCCACGCGTCGTTGTCAAAGCTGATACCAATGGATTCAACTGCAGGAAAGGAATACGGCACCGGTAATGGCACCCAACGGGCTCTCCGGGAGGAGAAAACGGCCCCCACCAGAGTATCATTCATCCAGACGTGACCTGCCGCCCTCTCTCCCAAAGCTTTGGTTCCTCTCAGTTTCAGGTACAGGGTATCACCGGGCTGCAGGCTGAGAGAACCGGCCGGATACATAACAAGCTTCCCCCGGAACAGCATCTCTACTTCATCGGGCAGGGTAACTCCCGTCACCAGCAACTTACGGTAACATCCCCTGGTGTAAATATCGGCAACCGCGTTTAAAACCGATTCCGGCAGCCAGCCTTCGGCCGCAAGAAGTCCGCATTGATTTCCGGGCTTCTCCAGAGGCCCCCTCAGTACAAAAGGCCCGGCCATAAACCATATCAACAGAATACCAATTATGCCTGCCAGAAAAAGAAAAATGTACCGTACGATAGGTCTCATTTATTCTGCACAACTACAAAAGATTTTTCTCTCTTCCCTTCTTTTCCGAGAAGCTGAAGATAATATATTCCGCCTGATAATTGCTGTGTGGGGATAAAAAACTCACCGGCTGATGAAGCCAGGGTAAAAAGTTCAATTATTCTTCCCGAAGAACTTATAATCCTTATTTGGTTATAGGTACTGTCCATTCCGGTCAGGGCAACCGTAAGCATTTGCCCGCGGGCAACCGGATTGGGATACAGAAGAATCTGCCCGGCCTTTTCGGGAGGTCCTTCCAGGCTGAATGTCCCTTCCGTAAGAATAAGCACTTTCCCGGTCCATGCTTCAAGGGTCAGCTTCCCGGAATATTGCTTCCCACGTATATCAACAAATTTGGCCTGCTTAAGTGAATATTCGATCCGGTCTTTTGAAGGATTGGTAAAGAAAAACACTTTTGAGAAAGGAGATACGGCATTAGCTGACACTTCATATACTCCCATATTATCGAGCAGAAGCCATTGCCCGCTGGCATGCCAGGGCATCTGAATGTACAGATCGCTCTGATAATCATCGTTCGGCATTGCGAACACCCATCGGAAGTTTTTTCGTTCGGAGGAAACCAGAGGCAGGTAAGCGCTGAAGTTCGGATACTGCCAGCCTGTGATGGTATTTTCTGACTCAAGATACAGGGTCGTGTGAACAGAAGCTTTAAAAGAACCGGTAACCAGGTAGGTATGATCTTTCTTTAACGGGAATTTGGATGTGTAGGTGCGCATATATCCGGCAGAAGGACGGCTGTTTCCGGTGAGTTTCATAGCCCCTCCATCCATACCGGCCGAGCTTTCCCATGTTGTCTTCACCTGATCGGAAAACCAAACAATCCAGTTCCCGGTGCCAGTGTCAAAATTTCCGTTTTTGACCAGATTCTCCGAAAGTGTGTCTTTCACTTCCAGAAGGTTCCAGTTATATTGATCGGTTTCTGATCCCCCGTCCTTGCCAAACTCACTTTTCCATCGTTCAAGACCCAGAAAAAGGTCATGAGTGGGATCTTTAAATTTGACCTTCACAGGATTGTAAGGATTAACATAGCGATTGTCATGAAAGCTGAGCTGAAGATTGGCCGTGGCGGACTGGATCCAGAGAGGGAAGGCTTCAGGATACAATCCGAAAAACTCGTTCCCGGAAGAGGTAATTCTTTTTGTTTCACCCTCAAAATCATACAGCAGGGCAAGGCATGTATTGCCCACTACGATATTGTCTTCCACCGTCACATAATCGGCATTGTGTACCAGAATACCGAGATCGCTGTATTTTTCCACCAGATTACCTCTCACGGTAATGTTGGAAACGAAATCATCCAGATAAACAGCATTGGCCATTTTCCCCCGGAAGGGAGATCCGGCATCATTTCCTTCCACTCCGGAAATCAGGTTATTGGCAAAGAGCAGGTTTTTTGAATATCCGCCCCAGGTATAGAGCGCCCCGCCGTCACTAAGAGTCAGCATGCTGTTTTTGAGAATGTTATACTGCACCTTATGTCCTTCGCCCATGCAGGTAATTCCCGAATAGCCCGAACTGTCAACTTCATTTAGCTCCACGAGGCAGTTCCTGCTGCTGATGCCTCCCACATAAATTCCTCTGGCACCATTGTCACCGCTTATGCCGTATCCGGGGATAATCCCGGTATTGCGCACCACATTGCTGCTTACAACTGAACTCAGGGCATCGATAAGCGAAATGCCCTGGGCGGTACAATCACTTACTTTGTTATTGCTCACTTCCACCGCCGTCGGTTCGGATCCGTATATAAGGATTCCATAGTTACACAACCTTACTTCATTCCCGCTGATAATACTGTTTTTTAATCCAAGACCCAGGATGCCGCTTCCATAGAATTTTTCAAATTTCAGATTTCTGATCTGAATGTAATTCAGGTTCCAGTTGGTAGCCAGGCCATTTTCCCGGATGGCTGCTTCAATCAAATACGAAGAGGGCTGTTTTCCTGAGGGAAGGCGAAGGAACACCTTTTTCTGCGCGGCATCATAGTACCATTCGAAGTCAGTATCCATGGCGGCAGGATGGTTCTCAAGATAGTATCCTGAACCAGTGATAATATCGTATTGCGAAGGAGTATCAAATGCAATCTGTCGGCCGGTAAAGGATTGCACCCTTCGGGTTTCATATAACCATTTATGAGGACGGAAACGCACAATGGCCCCGTCCCAATAGTGGTCTGAGAAGTTCAGATCGTTATCCCGGAATCCGTTTTTGCCGAAGCCTTCATCGGCCGTTAACCACCCCTGATTGGGATACCGGGCTGCAGTGAGACGCCGGTTGTTGAGATAAAGATCCTTCACCAAATTACCAAAGGAAGCTGAAAACACATTGCTCCCTTCCTGATTCCATTCTGTCAGTTCCACAGAGCCATTAATCACCGGCATACTGCCCGTGCCGGCTGCTGTGAGCACAATCGGCTTATGCGCAGTACCTGACAGCAAAAAAGATATGGATTCGCGGAAAATGGAACCGCGCATAAAGAAAATCGTATCACCCGGTTGGATCTGACTCATGGACTGGTTGAGCTTCTGCAGCGTCTTCCAGGCTTTCTGGGGGGTGGACCCATCGGCAAGGTCATTTCCGTTCTTTGAATCAAGATAAAAGGAACGTGCCC
>JAAYUG010000135.1 GCA_012517825.1 Bacteroidales bacterium
TGGCCGCAATGTTTATTCCTGAGCCGGGTCCGGGTTCAGCCAGATGGCTGCTGGTGCTTCTTGCCGTGATCATTTTTGCCTCATTTTTCAGAGTCTCCCTGGGTGACGGAAAACTTGCCACCCTGATGCCCCAGGCAACTGTGTATGTTATTCTGCGCTTTCTTATTCTTCCTCTAACTGTTTTTGTTCTTGTGCTGCCCTTCTCATCGTTCTATGCTTTCTGCCTGGCTTTCCTTTTCCTGATGCCTGCTGCAGTTGCTTCGCCCACTTACGTCTCCCTCTTTGACATTTCAGTCAATATGCCGGTACTTGTTCTTGTTTTCAGCAGTTTTCTTTCCATCATTACCATACCGTTGCTTACCCCGTTGCTCTTTCACGGCCAGGTTCATATCAGTTCATGGCCCTTGCTGAAAGCTGTTCTTCTGACCATTTTGCTTCCCTTTCTCCTTCATCTGCCTGTACGTAAAGTTCCGGAAATTTCCAGGGTAATTTCGGAGAATCTTTCCCTGATTACCAGCATTAGCCTGGTTATTATGCTTCTGATTGCAATTTCTTTGAACAGGAAGCTGATATTGGCCGATCCGGCCGGAGTATTAATCGATTTTATCCTTGGCACTGTTGCCTATGTACTGATGTTTTTTTCCGGCTGGCTTATGGGTTTCAGGAAAGGGATTGATTATAAAATCAGCAATTCAATAAGTTCAGGAATGAACAATATCGGCCTCGGTATTTCGCTTTCGATCCTGTATCTGAAACCGGAAGTTTCTGTTTTTCTGATTATGGCCGAGTTTGTCTGGGTCTTTATATTACTGCCTGTACGGTTGGTGTTCCAGAAAGTGCATCGAACGGAATCCGGGTTAAAGGAATAACACAAACCAGACTGCATTTTAAAAATCGATCATAGCCTTCATTACGCCGTCACGGTATTCAGCAACAAGGTCAAAAGCATCTTTTGCTTTTTCAAAGGAAAATCTGTGGGTTGGCATGAGGCTCACGTCAATTTTACCCGAGGAAAGGTAATGAAGTGTCTTTTCAAGACAATGATTCTGCCGGCGTACATTCTGGATACAGATTTCCTTGTGGCGGGTTTTGTCAACCGGAACCGACCACCTGTCAAATTCAGGAATGCCTATTATCATGAGTTTTCCACCCGGTTTGAGGAGGTCAATGGCCTGGTCAAGAGCTTCCTGCTGACCACAGCATTCGAAAACGGCATCCAGCAACAGAGGTTCTTCTTTGCTGATAATTTCAGTAACAGGTTCCCTGGTTACATTCAACGCCTGAAAGGCACCGCTTTTTTTTGCAATGGAAAGGCGGGCATCAATTTTATCAGTCACGAATATCCTTTCCGCGCCTTCCGCCTGAGCCGCCAGAAGAACGCTCATCCCTATAGGCCCGAATCCTAAAATTCCAATCTGCTTTCCTTTCATGGGAACAGATTGCTGAACAGCATAAACCCCTATGGCCAGTGGTTCAGAAATAGCGGCCTGGTCGGCCGTCATGTTTTCAGGCAGCGGGTAACAGCTCGATTCAGGCATTATAATATATTCCTGCAGGCATCCTTCAGCCTGTCCGGGACAGCCAAGAAACCGCAGTTTTCTGCAGGTATGCGGCCGGCCGGCAAGGCATTGATCGCATTCCCCGCAAGGCATGGCTGGTTCAATGGCTATACGGTCCCCCGGTTTAACCCGGGTAACCTTTTTCCCGGTTTCCACAACCGTTCCTGCTCCCTCATGCCCAACCGGAAAAGGATACCGGACAACCTGGCTGCCGATTCTCCCCGTGGTATAATAATGAATATCGGAACCACAGACTCCGACTACGTCCATCCGTATCTTAACGTCCCGGTCATTTATTATTTTCGGTTCCGGCACTTCCAGCATTTCCATCCGGCGAATGCCTGTCAGCATCATGGCTTTCATACTGTGAGCATTTGAATTTTCGTTCCTAAATTATGGAAAATTTCCGGTATTGATCGGAAATGGTCCAAAGATACCGATATCCAACTTTTAAATAAACTCAGGTTACATAGTATATTTTTTATTTGACATGCAGAATTAAAATGATGGAACAAATCATTCGTAATAGTCATGGAAAACAAAGACTTTGAGACCTCAATGAGTTGAACTCTGCTAATCAAATTAATTTAGTATAGGCCAGGTTAAGGTGGCTTTAAAATAAAACCAGACGAATTAAAAGTGGTACATTCTCAGAGTAATGTAACATATATTCAGCCTTTTGGTCGAGTGGTAAACAGAAGCAGTTTTTCCTTACGCTCAAATTCTTTATTTTTGGCTTTTCATTACATAACGTTATGCGGAAAGAAATTCAACAATTGATTCGGAACGAAGCGGACGCTATTTTAAATATTCCTGTTGCAGAACACTTTGAGCAGGCATTGGACCTGATCTACAACCGCGTTCATCTGAAGGGAGGCAAGGTAATCGCCAGTGGTATGGGGAAAGCAGGGCAGATTGCAATTAATATCGCCACTACGTTCAGTTCTACAGGTACTCCGGCTGTGTTTCTGCATCCGGCAGATGCCCAGCACGGCGACCTGGGCGTATTACAACCCAATGACCTCCTTCTGCTGATTTCCAACAGCGGGAAAACACGTGAGATTCTCGAACTGTTTGATCTTGCCCGCAATCTTATACCCGGTATACCGATTATATTGATTACAGGAAACCCCGAAAGTCCCCTGGCCAGAAAGGCCGATGTTACCATTTTTACGGGCGCCCCCCGGGAAGTCTGCGCTCTCGGATTAACTCCCACCACCTCCACTACGGTAATGACTGTTATTGGGGATATTCTTGTGGTAATGATGATGAAACGAATTCGTTTCTCTCCTGAAGATTATGCCAAACGGCATCATGGCGGATATCTCGGAGCCAAATCAAGGGAAATTGCAAATAACGACAAGAAAAAATAGCATCATGCGCCTTCTAAAAGAACAATCCCTCGGCTTGATGATCGATGTGCAGGAAAAACTCTTTCCTCATATGGCAGATAAGGAGATTCTCCTGAAAATGACCGGGATTCTTTTGCGGGGACTTCAGATACTCGGGGTGCCTGTTGTTGTTACCCAGCAGTATACCAAAGGCCTTGGTTCTACAATTCCTGAACTTGCAGGCATTCTTGGCCCATTTACTCCTCTGGAAAAAAGATCCTTCAGCTGTTGTGATGCTCCTGATATTTTTAAAACCCTGAAACAGCATAATCGGAGCAATATTATTGTTTTTGGCATCGAAACGCATGTTTGCATTCTGCAGACAACAATCGACCTGATCAATGCTGGCTTCACCCCGGTTGTTGTTGCCGACTGCACCGCATCACGGAAGCCTTATGACAAGGAAATAGCCCTGCAGCGAATAATTTCAGAGGGAGCTGTGATTAGTACAGCTGAATCTCTGCTGTTTGAACTTACACGAACCAGCGAAGCTGATGCATTCAGAACGATTTCAGCACTGGTTAAATAGAAAGGAAATATTTCATGCAACGTATTATTACTCTTGGCGAAACAGTTCTTGATATTATATTCCGGAACGGTGAACCCAAAGCGGCCCGGCCTGGCGGAGCCATGCTCAATACCTCTATTACGCTTGGCCGGCTTGGACTTCCTGTTACCTTTATCAGCGAATATGGCAAAGATGAAATAGGAAATCTGGTTGATGCCTTTCTTCGGAACAACGGAGTTGATACCTCGTCAGTATTTCGCTTTTCCGAAGGTAAAACGGCCATAGCTCTTGCCTTTCTTGACGAGCAAATGAATGCTTCCTATTCCTTTTACAAGGATTATCCTGCAGAAAGGCTTCAGACCATTCTGCCTGATATAAGAAAAGATGATCTGTTTGCCTTTGGGTCATTCTTTGCAATTACCCGGGAAATCCACAGGCCCCTTTCCCGAATGATCCGGCAGGCCAAGGATAAGAAAACAATTATCTACTACGATCCGAATTTCAGAAAAGCCCACCTGAATGAACTCGACCTTCTGCGGCCGGTTCTGATAGAAAACTTTCGCAACGCAATGATCGTGAGAGGTTCCCATGAGGATTTCCGTTATATTTTCGGGGCAGCCAGCGCTGAAGAAGCATTCGATGCCATCGGAAAAGACAACCTGATTCTCATTTATACCCAGAGCGCCGACGGGGTAACCCTTATTACGCCCTCTTTGAAGAAACATTTCAGTGTGCCGGCTATAAAGCCTGTCAGTACCATTGGTGCCGGAGATACCTTTAATGCGGGAATCCTTTATGGTCTGGTAAA
>JAAYUG010000136.1 GCA_012517825.1 Bacteroidales bacterium
GTAATTACCCCCACTATTCCCAGGGGATGATACTGTTCGTACATGCGGTGATTCTTCCTTTCAGAATGGGTGGTCATTCCATACAGCATACGGGATAATCCGGTGGCATAATCACAAATGTCAATCATTTCCTGAACCTCCCCCAGACCTTCCTGAAGAATTTTGCCCATTTCATATGAAACAAGCCTGCCGAGAACCTCTTTCTTTTCTCTCAAGGCGAGCCCTATCTGCCGAACAATTTCTCCCCTCTGAGGAGCAGGTACATTTCGCCATTGCCTGAATGCTTCATGCGCCTTGCTCACCACCATGTCATAATCTTCCCTGCTGGCCTGTTTAACGGAGGCTATCACTGCCCCGTCATTGGGAGAAACGGATGGGAGGATTTCTCCGTGGGCTTCTGCGAACCTTGTTCCCAGACTGACCCCGTGGTTGATGGCTTCAATACCCAGTTCCCTGAGAATTGAGGGTATGCCGTAAGCGGAAGAATTACTCATAGGTGTGTCCATTTAAATTAGGAAGGTTTACAGTCAGTATCCTCAACAACAAAACCTGAACAAGATATACCCCTAAGTTGAAATGTAAAACTGTATTTTACAACATATTTCAGAGCATAATAATTAAATAGTTGAAAAACAAATTATTGTAAATACATATGTGTTGTAAAATATATTTCAGGAGAAGAAAAATCATTCTTTCTTAGCGGGAGTATATAGAATTTTGGTGAAGAATAAATTTACACGATATGGCACTTGGATTTTTTAAAGTTCCGCAACCGGTCAATGAACCGGTATATGAATACAAACCGGGTTCGGTTGAACGTTCCCTGCTGAAGAAGGCCATTGCCTCCATGCGGTCGGAAGAGATTGAAATACCCATGATAATAGGAGGGGAGGAGGTAAAAACAGGAAATCTGGTAAGGATTCATCCCCCGCATGATATTGGGCATACGCTGGGGTATTATCATAAAGGAGACAGTCGTCATGTTCAGATGGCGATTGATGCGGCACTTAAGGCCAAACCTGCCTGGGAGAGGATGCCCTGGGAGAGCCGTGCGGCAATATTTCTTAAGGCGGCTGAACTTCTGGCGGGTCCGTATCGGGCAAAAATCAATGCAGCCACCATGCTGGGCCAGTCAAAAAATGCCTTTCAGGCCGAGATTGATGGAGCCTGCGAGCTGATTGATTTCTGGCGCTTTAATGTGTACTACATGGCGCAGATTTATGGCAACCAGCCGGCTTCATCAAAAGGATTCTGGAACAGAATGGAACACAGGCCTCTGGAAGGTTTTGTGTTTGCTCTCACACCGTTCAATTTTACAGCCATTGCGGGGAATTTGCCTACCGCTCCTGCCATGCTGGGCAATGTGGCCGTATGGAAACCTTCCAATACCCAGATTTACTCGGCCCGGGTGATCATGGAAGTGCTTAAGGAAGCCGGTTTACCCGACGGGGTTATCAACCTTGTGTATGTTTCAGGGCCTGAAGCAGGAAAGGTCATCTTTTCCCACCCCGATTTTGCCGGGTTTCATTTTACCGGATCCACGGCAGTGTTCCAGAACATCTGGAAAACCATCGGGAACAATATCCATTTGTACAAATCCTACCCCCGTATTGTTGGAGAAACAGGAGGCAAGGATTTTGTGATGGTGCATGCTTCGGCTGCCGTTAAGCCTGTTATCACTGCACTTGCACGGGGTGCCTTTGAATACCAGGGGCAAAAATGCTCGGCGGCTTCCCGGGCTTACATTCCACAGTCCCTGTGGCCTGCCATAAAGGAAGGGTTGCTGGCCGACATGGCTACCTTCAGAATGGGCGGTACCGAGGATTTCAGGAATTTTATCAATGCGGTAATCGATGAAGCGGCATTCGATTCCATCGTGTCGTATATTGAGAAAGCACGAAAGGATGCCGGAGTGGCAAAAATACTTGCCGGAGGAGGGTATGACAAGTCAAAGGGCTATTTCATTGAACCAACAGTAATAGAGGTAAATGATCCTTCCTATGTGACCATGAGGGAGGAAATTTTCGGGCCGGTGCTGTCTGTATATGTTTATCCTGATGAAAAGTACGATGAAATCCTGATGCTGTGTGACAAGACCTCGGTGTACGGGCTTACCGGATCCATTTTTGCAACCGACAGGACTGCAATTGACAAAGCTGTGGATATGCTGAGGCATGCTGCCGGGAATTTCTATATCAACGACAAACCAACCGGAGCGGTTGTTGGTCAGCAGCCCTTTGGCGGAGCCAGAGGTTCCGGTACAAACGACAAGTCAGGGTCCATCATGAACATGATGCGGTGGGTTTCACCCCGTTCCATGAAGGAAACGTTCCTTCCTCCTGCCGACTACCGTTATCCGTTTATGGAGGAAGAATAAGCGATATTGCCGTGCTCACCTCAGAAGGGTATTATACACTTTCAGTCCGAGAAGGCGGTCGTAATTCCGCGTTTCATCAGTATAGTACAGCAGAAAGAGGTATTCATTCCCCGTTTCCGAATGACTTCCGTTCAGTGTATAGGAGGGAGCTCTTTTTTTAGGCTTGAGGATATATTCGTAATTATAGTATCCCTGCTTGAGCAGAAGGCTGATTTCGTACCTGCGGGAACGGAAATTATACTGCATCCGGTACCTGTCGGCCAGATTCCTGTTGGTAAGTGCTCCGTAAAGGTAAACATCTTCATCAACGAACGGCTGACCGGCATTCAGCGAAAAGTGTATATACATATAATCCGCTTCATTCCGATCCTCTGTCGTTTCATTGTTTTCCACCAGAAAGTTTCCGTTGATATCTTCCGTAAAAAAATACGGGCTGTATGAATCAACCTTGTCGTCGTAAAGGTAAATGTGATAATACGGGGCTTTGAACTCCATTTCTTTAATGCGGGGTGACTGATAACGACGGCTTTTGGTGTCGAAGTTCATGTATTCGTTACCTCCCTCAAAAACACACTCTCCCGGAAGGCAAGAGGCAAAAGATTTTTTGCCGGAAGATCGTGCTTCAGGGAGTTCTTTCTCAAACTGCCAGCGAAGATTTTGAAGGACAAACAGGTAAAAATGATCAGGATTGACGTTCTTTTGTGCCGGAGCCTCCCAGCTGATTCCGAAACTCTGGCCTCCGGCTGATGGTTCGTCGGCCGGTTTGTAAAATACTTCGGGAACTGAAGAATTCTCGGATACAAAAAACCGTTTGGTCAGGACAGTCTGTTCGGGATGATCAGTAAAATATATGCGCAATACATAATTCCCCGACAGAAGAATCTGCATGTTTTCTGCCGGGAAAATAAGCCTGAAATTGCGGTACGAAACCGTTGTGTTGGATGAGGTCTTTATGTCGTAAATCCGGGTATCGGGAAATCCTTCCATGTATTCCTGCTGTGAAAGTGCTTCTTCCTCCCAGAACCGGTTGCAGTAAATCAGTTGCCATGAGAAATCGCGCTGAAGGGGAGAAAGATCATCAAACATCAGTTCAAGGTGTTCGTCAGAAGAAAGATAGATGAAAGGAATACTGAGCGGAAAACCCTCCCTGTGGAAAGAAACTGAAAAAATCTGATCATCGGCAATGGTGTCTTTTATGCAGCTTTTCCGGCTTTGGGCTCCGGCAGAGAAAACGGAAAGCCAGGCGGCAAAAAAAACTATCCGGTGAACCTGTTTACAACGCATTTGCTTATAATCCATCCAATTGTACAATTTTTTTTCGGGTTACATATAAATATATAAATATAGAGAATAGTTGATATATTTGCCGTGTTGTTATAATAAAAACAGAGATTGTAAATTTGAGTATTTTCTGAAAAATAAACGTAGTTACATGTCAGATGTTGTAAAATTACGTAAGGGGTTGAACATCAGATTGAAAGGAAAGCCGGAGCAACGGTTTTTCCCTTCTGATCCGGCCTCATTGTATGCTGTAAAACCTCCTGATTTTTACGGTCTTGTTCCCAAACTGGTTGTGCAGCCGGGAGACTCTGTCAAAGCAGGGACGCCCCTGTTTTTTGATAAGAGCAATCCGGATATTGTTTTTGTTTCGCCGGTTAGTGGCAAGGTCAATGCGGTGCGTCGCGGTGAACGAAGGGCAATCCTTGAAGTGGTTGTGGAAGCAGACGGGAATCAGGAATATGTATCCTTTCCGACGGGAGATCCTCTGGCAATGGACAGGGAGCAGATCATAAACCAGCTTCTGAAGGCCGGCTGCTGGCCATTCATCCGTCAGAGGCCTTATGGAATTATTGCCAATCCGGCTGATACTCCAAAGTCAGTTTTTGTTTCGGGTTTTGATACGGCTCCTCTGGCTCCGGATTATACCTTTGTGTTGAAGGAGTTTCAGCAGGAATTCCAGACCGGGCTGAATGCCTTGAGCAAACTCTCCCGCGGCGGGGTTTATCTGAATGTTCCCGACCCTCTTCCGGAAGATTCGGTTTACAGCAAGATTGCCAATGTGCGGATAACCCGTTTCAGGGGGCCCCATCCGGCGGGGAATGTGGGAATACAGATTCACCATCTTGATCCCATCAACAAAGGCGATATAGTTTGGTATGTCAATCCCCAGGATGTGGTAATCCTTGGCCGTTTGTTTCTTACCGGACGTTTTGATGCCACCAGAACGGTAGCTGTTACCGGCTCGGAAATACAGAAACCGGGATACTACCGCACCATACTGGGTGCAAGCATAAAGCCTCTGGTGGAAAAGAATGTGCAGGAAGGGGAGAAGCGGTATATTTCAGGGAATGTTCTTACCGGCAGTCGCATTGGTCAGGAAGGCTATATCGGATTTTATGATTCCCAGATAACGGTGATTCCCGAAGGAAAGCATTTTGAGTTTCTCGGATGGGCTCTTCCCGGTTGGAACAAATTCAGCATGTCGCGTTCTTTCTTTTCCTGGCTGCAGCCGGGGCGGGAATACCGGATCGATACCAATCTGAATGGCGGCCGGAGAGCCTATGTAATGACCGGGCAATATGAAAAGGTTCTTCCCATGGACATTTATCCGGTGCATCTGGTGAAGGCCATCATCATAGAAGATATTGATCTGATGGAGAAACTTGGCATTTATGAAGTGTCGGAGGAAGATTTTGCCCTCTGCGAATTTGTATGCACTTCAAAGACCGAGGTTCAGCAGATTATCCGGAAAGGACTTGACCTGATCAGAAAAGAAATGAGTTAAATAAAAAGACAGTAAAACAAATACGAGTAATGAACGCTCTGAGAAGATATCTCGACAAGATCAAACCTCAGTTTCAGAAGGGGGGGCGATTTGAGAAACTTGAAAGCACATTTGACGCTTTTGAAACCTTTCTCTTTGTTCCTGACAAGGTAACCACACAGGGAAGCCACATTCGTGATGCCATCGACATGAAGCGCACCATGACGGTGGTTATCATAGCGCTTCTGCCGGCTTTGCTGTTTGGCATGTGGAACATTGGCTATCAGTACCATCTTTCAATAGGTGTGCAGGCCGGCCTCTGGCAGAACTTCTGGTTTGGATTTCTGAAGATGTTGCCGCTTATTGTTGTTTCCTATGTTGTAGGACTGGGAATTGAATTTGCTTTTGCTCAGGCGCGCGGCCATGAAGTAAACGAAGGATACCTGGTAACCGGGCTTCTGATACCCCTGATCATTCCCGTAAATACTCCTTTATGGACACTTGCCCTGGCAGTTGTTTTTGCTGTGATCATCGGGAAGGAAGTTTTCGGAGGAACCGGAATGAACATCCTTAATCCTGCGCTGACAGCCCGTGCCTTTCTGTTTTTTGCCTATCCGGGCGAAATGACAGGGGACAAGGTCTGGGTGTACGGTCTGAAAAATAATCCGAATGTTGCCGACGGATTTTCCGGAGCCACCATTCTCGGAAATTTCGCCACCGGAACAACAGGACATAATCCTTCGGTGCACGATCTTTTCTTTGGCTTTATTCCGGGAAGCATTGGCGAAACGTCCAAGCTGGCTATCCTGATTGGTGCATTTATTTTGATTTACACCGGAATTGGAAGCTGGAAAATCATGCTTTCTATGGTACTCGGAGGCCTGCTGATGGGTCTTACGCTGAATGCATTTGCTGTAAATGATTACATGCGTTTTCCGGCATGGGAGCACCTTATTGCCGGGTCATTCCTTTTTGGAACGGTATTCATGGCAACAGATCCTGTAACAGCTTCACAGACCGAAACCGGCAAATGGATTTATGGTTTTCTGTGCGGGGTTCTTGCCATTCTCATCAGGGTTCTTAATCCGGCTTATCCTGAAGGAGTTATGCTGGCCATCCTGCTGATGAATGTTTTTGCTCCCCTCATTGACCATTATATTGTTGAGGCAAATATTAACCGTCGTATGAAACGGTTAAAGAAAGTAGCACAGACCGTTTAACTGATTTAACTAACTTCCGGTTATGGACGTTCAGAAAAATTCCTATACGTTTATTTATTCCACCATTATCGTGGTGATCGTAGCAACGCTTCTGACGATTGCTGCCGTTTCGCTGCAACCCGTGCAGGAAAAGAATGTGGAGATCGAAAAGAAACAGAATATTCTGGCTTCACTGCATGTACCTTCAACTCCAAAGAATGCCGAAGAACTTTATTCACGGTATATTACGGGAACAAAAGTTGTTAATGAAGCAGGTGAAATTGTGAGCGGAGTGGATGCCTTTACGCTGAACATGCGGGAAGACCTCAAACTGCCGCGAAATCAGCGGCATCTGGCAATATATGAAGCCCGCAAGGGGGATAGTGCCTTTATCGTAATACCTCTTTACGGAAAAGGATTGTGGGGCCCCATCTGGGGTTACATTTCCTTTCTGCGTGACACTTCGGCAGGAAACGAGAAACCCGAATTCAACACCGTGTACGGAGCGGTTTTTGACCATAAAGGCGAAACCCCCGGCCTGGGCGCTGAAATCAATCAGCCATGGTTCCAGAAACCTTTCCGTGGAAAGAAGATATTCAATGATCAGGGACAGTTTGTCTCCATTGAAGTTGTCAAGGGAGGAGGAACACAGAATGAACCTAACAAGGTGGATGCCATTTCAGGCGGGACCATTACCAGCAAAGGTCTGCAGGCTATGCTTGATACCTGCCTCTCTGTTTATCAGAACTATTTTAAACAACCTAAATAATTTACAGGTATGGCTTCGAGGTATTTGAAGTTACTTACAAAACCACTGAATGATGAAAATCCCATTACAGTGCAGGTTCTGGGGATTTGTTCGGCTCTGGCCGTCACAGTCCAGCTGAAACCCGCCATCGTAATGGCTTTGTCGGTTACCATTGTTACGGGGTTTTCGAATCTGATCATTGCTTCCATAAGGAATACAATTCCTCCAAGAATCCGTATTATCATTCAGCTTGTGGTCATTGCCACCCTGGTTATTCTTGTTGATCAGGTTCTGAAGGCATATATGTATGATGTAAGCAAGAAGCTGTCGGTATTTGTGGGGTTGATTATTACCAACTGCATTCTGATGGGCCGTCTGGAGGCATTTGCCATGGCGAATAAACCGTGGGACTCCTTTATTGACGGTATAGGAAATGGAATCGGATACGGGATGATTCTCGTTCTGCTGGGATTCTTCCGGGAGTTGTTCGGTTCAGGTACACTCTTTGGCTACCGGGTCATTCCTGAATCCCTGTATGCTGCAGGCTATATCAATAACGGGCTGATGATCCTGCCTCCCATGGCATTGATTACGGTTGGTGTTATTATCTGGATTCAGAGAAGCATCAACAAAAAGCTGATTGAAAAATAAGAAAAACCAACAGTGAAAAGCATTATTCATGGAAAATCTTTTTGACCTGTTTGTCCGGAACGTCTTCCTCGAGAACATGATTTTTGCCTACTTTCTCGGGATGTGTTCCTATCTGGCGGTATCAAAGACCGTAAAAACAGCCACAGGGCTTGGTATTGCTGTTCTGTTCGTTCTGGCAATTACCGTGCCTGTTAACTATCTGATTGATAATTATCTCCTGAAGAAAGGGGCATTGCAGTGGTTGGGAGAATCTTTTGCCAGTGTTGACCTGAGTTATCTGAGCTTTCTCCTGTTCATTGCAGTAATTGCCGCAATGGTTCAGCTGATTGAAATGGTGGTTGAGAAATTTTTTCCTGCCTTATACAATGCGCTTGGGATTTTCCTTCCTTTGATTGCAGTTAACTGCGCCATTCTGGGAGGTTCACTTTTTATGCAGGAGCGTGAATACGGATCTCTTGTCGAAGCATCGGTATATGGTCTGGGGGCGGGAACGGGATGGGCCCTGGCTATTATGGTACTGGCCGCTATCCGGGAAAAAACACGCTACTCGCAGATACCGGCTCCGTTGAAAGGACTGGGGATTGCTTTTATCATGACCGGTTTGCTGGCAATTGCCTTTATGGGTTTAATGGGGATCAAACTTTAACTGAACGATAAATCATTTCCTATGGGTTTAACGCAACTTATTGTACTTAGCCTGATTGTTTTTCTGAGTATCATTCTGCTTCTTGTAAGTATTTTGTTATATGCCAAATCAAAGCTTACAGCTACAGGTCCTGTAAAAATCCGCATAAATGGTGAAAAAGAACTGGTAGTGAATGCAGGAAACAGTTTGCTGGCAACTCTTTCTCAGCAGAAGCTGTTCCTTCCTTCTGCCTGCGGAGGAGGTGGTACATGCGGTTTGTGCAAATGCCAGGTGCTCGAAGGCGGAGGTTCAATTTTGCCTACCGAAGTTGGTTTCTTTACCCGAAAGCAGATTAATGAGCACTGGCGGCTGGGTTGCCAGGTAAAGGTACGAAGCGATATGGAGATTGTTGTTCCGGAGGAAGTTCTCGGTATCAAAAAGTGGGAATGCGAAGTCGTATCCAACAGGAATGTGGCTACCTTCATCAAAGAGTTTGTGGTAAAACTTCCTGAAGGTGAGCAGTTGAAGTTTAAACCGGGAGGATACATCCAGATTGATGTGCCCAGGATTGAAGTAGATTTTGCCAAAGACATCTACGTGGAGGAAGAATACCGCGACGAATGGGACAAGTACGATATGTGGTCGCTGAAGATGAAGAATACCGAGGAGACATTCAGAGCCTACTCTATGGCCAACCATCCTGCCGAAGGAAATATCATTAAACTGAACGTTCGTATTGCAACTCCTCCCTGGGACCGTGCCAGGGGAACCTTTATGAAGGTGAACCCCGGTGTATGTTCCAGCTACATTTTCTCAAGAAAACCGGGTGATAAGGTCATGATTTCAGGCCCGTACGGTGAGTTCTTCATCAAAAACACCAACCGTGAAATGATCTACATAGGGGGAGGCGCCGGAATGGCACCCCTTCGCTCCCATATTTTCCATCTGTTCCATACAGAAAAAACAAACCGCAAGGTTTCCTACTGGTACGGAGCACGGTCCAAACGGGAAGTCTTTTACGAAGAAGAATTCCGTGAAATTGAAAAAACCTTCCCGAATTTCACCTTCAACCTTGCTCTTTCGGAACCTAAGCCGGAAGATAACTGGACAGGCTATACCGGATTCATCCACCAGGTTCTCTTCAATGAATATCTGAGCAAACATCCCGAGCCGGAGGAAGTTGAATACTACCTTTGCGGCCCTCCCATGATGATTGATGCGGTGCTGAAAATGCTCTATGATCTGGGTGTTCCTGACGAAATGATTGCCTTTGATGATTTCGGAGGATAAAACCATGAGAGGTACCTGCCGAAACCGATGGCTTTTCATCATTTCACTGCTCGTTATGCTGACGGGTTGCCGACGGGGCAGGGAATACCGTTTTCTGGAAGGCTATACCCAGGGAACCACCTACCATATTACCTATTATGATCCTCAGGGAAGAAACCTTGTAAGCCAGGTCGATTCCATTCTGGAAGGATTTGAACAGAGCCTTTCCATATATCGTCCCCAGTCATTGATCAGCAGAATCAACAACAATGATTCTTCTGCTGTGGCTGATTACCTGTTTACAGAGGTATTCAACAAGGCCTCAGAGGTTTCGGAAGCAACAGGTGGCGCTTTTGATATAACAGTCGGTCCACTGGTCAATGCCTGGGGGTTCGGGAAGGATACTCTTCCCCGCATAGACAGCTCGCGGATTGACAGCCTGTTAAAGTTTGTAGGTTATAAAAAAGTACGGTTGATCAATGGGAGGATTGTAAAAGAAGACCCTCGGATTTTTATTGACGTTAATGCCATAGCCCAGGGATATACCTGTGATATTGTTGCCCGCTATTTTGAGCAACTTGGCATAAAAAATTATATGGTTGAAATCGGGGGAGAGGTACGTGCCCGCGGGAAAAATCCTAACGGACGGACATGGAGAATAGGGATCGACAAGCCGCTGACAGGCAACTATGTTCCGGGGTACGAACTGCAGGCTATTGTTCCCCTGCGGAATGCAGCACTTGCTACCTCGGGCAATTACCGGAAATTTCATGTAATTAACGGGGTTCGCTTTGCCCATACCATTGACCCCCATACCGGATATCCGGTGATGAGCAATTTGCTGAGTGCCTCCATAATTGCTGCTGACGGAATTACTGCAGATGCTTATGCCACCGCCTGTATGGTAATGGGGCTTGACCGGAGCAAGCAGTTTCTTGAGAAGAGGAAGGACCTGCTGGGGTATCTGATTTACAGCGATTCGGCCGGAAATTTCAGGATCTGGCACAGCGCCCGTTTTCCGTTGGAAGAATAAGGTTCACCTTTTAATGTAAATGTTCTATGAAATACCGTTTTTTTGGCAAATCAGGAATTCAGGTTTCCGAAATTGGTTTCGGGGGCTGGGCTATTGGCGGCAGCTGGGGACCTCAGCAGGATGCCGACTCACTGGCTGCTTTGCACCACGCTATCGACCTTGGAGTGAATTTTATTGATACTGCGGCAGGTTACGGGAACGGCCGGAGCGAAAAAATTATCGGACAGGTTATCAGGGAAAGAAAAGAGCGGATTTATGTATCCACAAAAACTCCGCCTCTACCCGGTGACTGGCCTCCTTCACCTTATGATAAGGCAGAGGAAAGGTATCCTGAAAAGTACCTGAGGGAGAATGTCGAAGAACGGTTGAAGAATCTCGGAGTCGAAACCTTGGACATTCTTTTGCTGCATACATGGACCAGGGCATGGAACCGCGATCCCAAACCGCTTCGCGTGCTTCATAAAATGAAGGAAGAAGGATTGATCAGAATGGTGGGTATTTCCACTCCGGAACATGACCAGAATTCGCTTGTTGGACTTATGCAGGAAGGATGGCTGGATGCTGTACAGGTAATTTACAATATTTTCGAACAGGAACCGGCCGCTGAATTTCTTCCTGTGGCCGAATCAAAAGGTGTTGGCGTGATCGTCAGGGTGCCTTTTGATGAAGGAGTGCTGGGGGGAAAGTATACTGAAAAGACCCGGTTCAGTGAAGATGATTTCCGGAGCAGGTATTTTGCCGGAGACCGGCTTCAGAGAGCCATTGAACGCGCCCGGCGCATTGAACATGACATTCAGGGAACCGGCTGGACCTTGCCGCGGATCGCCCTCAAATTTTCCCTTTCCCATCCGGCTGTCAGCACGGTAATACCCGGAATACGAAACGTATGGCAGGCTGAAGAGAATACCAGAGTATCCGATATGCCCGACATTGATCCATCGCTGATGGAGAGACTCCGGAAGCACCGATGGAACAGGGCTTTCTGGTATGAAGGCAAATGAAAAAATGCTAAAAACCCTTGAACAAAAGGGATTACTTCTGTTCCTTCAGTTTGGCTGCTTTCTTGCGGGCTACATTCCTTTTCGAGAGCCTTCTAACACCTGAGGTGCCTTTTACAATCTTCCCGCGACGTGAGCGTTTATCTCCTTTTCCCATATTCTTTTTATTTACTGTTTATTGAGGCGCAAAAATAATAAAACTTCCATTGAACTCAAGCCCAATAAAACAGAAATTCTTTCCGGAAGACAAAAATATCGTTCCGGTGATGAAACCTTATTGCGCATCAAAACAGCGCAAGGTGGGCCAAAAACTACTCTGATGCAACCAGCGATAGTTTTTGCTTTCCTTACATTGTTCTGCAGCACATAGGCCCACCACTGCATGTGTCAGTATCCAACGGTATGTGATGTTCGCTCTTTTTGGTATCGGAATATTTTCCGGTACTGCAGCAGCTGCTTTCAACCGTCACTTCTTTTCGGAAAAACAGACGCACCGAAAGGAGCAGCAAAGCCAGCGCTAAAATAAGGAGAGCAGTAATCAGCAGAGTTATAACAGGTGTATTCATGGTTTTTAAATTAAGATAAAAAGATATAAAAGTATGTAAATATAGGACAAATTTTTAAAATTTTAAAAAAATACAGGGATTAATCTACTCATGGCATTAAAAAAATTTTAGTGCCATACGATTAAGAAGAATCAAGCTTTTTAATTCGCTGGCGCTGAATTAAAAAACTAATTTTTCTCTGTAAGGATTAAAAATTGAGTGTCTGATTCAGGCCACATCCTGCACATCCGGAAGTGCCTTTATGGCAGGAAATTTCTTCCTGTCTTGCACAGATAATGCCTTGTTTGCGAAGGTGGGGATTGGACTCAACATGCGAGTGCCGGTAGAAATGCAGGCGGTTCATCAGAAAGGAAAGCCCGAGCCCTGCAATCGCCAGCAGAACAATAATCAGGGCAGGAATGAGCAGTTTTATCATACTTAAAAAAATATGTGGCAAAAGTAATGCTTTTTTCCAGTTAGTTTGATTCAGAAACGGAACAAAACCAGACGGAGATTGTTTGCATCAGATACGATGTGAAGGAATTGAAAAAAGGTTGTATTTTTATTTGGTCAATGTGTTAAACAAGGTGACAGATTACAACAAAATCAGCTTTCCTGAATTCAGAAAAAGGGTACTGGACGATTATTACACTGCCTGTTTAAGCCGGCAGATGAGCATTCTTGGACGGAAGGAAGTTTTGTCAGGGAAGGCGAAATTCGGAATATTCGGCGACGGGAAGGAGATTGCACAGATCGCCATGGCGCATCAGTTCAGGGAAGGTGACTGGCGTTCAGGCTATTATCGTGATCAGACCTTTATGCTTGCTGCCGGAATGACGACACCGGAAGCCTTTTTTGCCCAGTTGTACGGCGACACGGACATTGATCACAATCCCGACAATGGCGGGCGTTCGATGGTTTGTCATTATGCCACCCGGTATGTCAATCCCGACGGAAGCTGGAAAGATCTCACCACCATAAAAATCACGGCGGCTGATCTTTCTCCGACCTCCGGCCAGTTGCCACGCTTGCTCGGTCTTGCATATGCTTCTAAGTTGTTCCGTCAGAATGTTCAGCTGCATCAGTATACCCATCTTTCACGGAAAGGGAATGAAGTTGCTTTCGGTACCATTGGTGATGCTGCTACCAGCGAAGGTCATTTTTTTGAAATGATGAATGCAGCTGGGGTTTTGCAGGTGCCGCTTGCCATAGCGGTATGGGATGACGGCTACGGCATCTCTGTTCCCGTTGGTTTGCAAACCACCAAAGGCAGTATATCGGATCTGCTGAAAGGTTTTGAGGCCGATGACAGTCATCCCGGAATTGCCATTTATAAGGGGAAGGGATGGGATTATCCCGGTTTATGCCGGTTGTTCGAGGAAGGAATAAGGTTGTGCAGGGATCATCATGTGCCTGTATTATTTCACATTCAGGAAATGACGCAGCCTCTGGGGCATTCTACCTCCGGTTCACATGAACGGTACAAGCCGCCGGAACGCTTGAAATTTGAAGCGGAGTTTGACCCGATCCGCAGGATGCGGCAGTGGATTCTTGCTACGCGCATTGCCAGCCAGCAGGAACTTGACCGGATAGAAACGGAAGCTGAAGTGCGTGCGCGAAAAGCCAGGGATGCGGCATGGGAAGCTTATCAGAGGCCAATACTCGAAGAAAGGGAAAGCCTGCTGCAGATTATTGAAAGGAAGAGCTGTGTCTGCCGCCGCGAGCATATTGATAAGATTTCGCTTATTGCAGGTGAACTGCGCAAGTTGGAAATTCCTCTCTTCCGCGACAGCTTTAGTTCTGCACGAAGGATTCTGCGCTATATATGTCCGGATTGCCCTACCCGGAGTGAGTTGCAGGAGAAACTGCAGGAATGGATCTCACAAATGTCGAGGAAAATGGCCGGGCGGTACCAGAGTCATTTGTATAACGAAACCCGTCGGTCTGCCCTATTTGTTGAACCGGTTGCCCCTGTGTATGATGAACCTCCTGTTTATATTCCCGGGAGGGAAATACTCAGGGAAAATTTCGATGCTCTGTTTGCTGCCAATCCCCTGCTGGTTACCTTTGGCGAAGACACGGGCTCTCTGGGAGACGTGAACCAGTGCCTGGAAGGCCTGCAGGCAAAATATGGCCCCCTGCGCATTACCGATACCGGAATCCGGGAGACTACCATCATAGGTCAGGGTATAGGAATGGCCATGCGCGGATTGCGACCCATAGCCGAAATACAGTATTTCGACTACATTTTATATTGCCTGCAGACCCTGAGTGACGATCTGGCAAGTCTGCGGTGGCGCACAGCCGGTGGCCAGTCAGCACCTCTGATTATCCGTACCCGGGGGCACAGGCTGGAGGGGATCTGGCATTCCGGTTCCCCCATGAGCATGATCATCAACAGTATCCGGGGGATTTATGTTTGTGTACCCCGCAATCTGACGCAGGCGGCCGGCTTTTATAACACCCTGCTTGAAGCTGATGATCCGGCCCTGATAGTGGAACCATTGAACGCCTATCGCCTGAAAGAACCCAGACCTGCCAATCCCGGCAAATACCGGATTCCTCTGGGAGTGCCTGAAATACTGCGCGAAGGCAGGGATGCCACACTGGTGACCTACGGTGCCTGTGTGCGGATTGCCATGGATGCCGCCAAACAACTGTCGGAAAAGGGAATTGAAATTGAAGTTATTGATGTGCAAACACTTATTCCTTTTGACCTTCCCGGCCTTGTACTGAAATCCCTGCAAAAAACAAACCGGGTTGTATTTCTGGATGAAGACGTACCGGGCGGAGCAACCGCCTATATGGCTGACCGCATTCTTTGTGCAAGCGGAGGTTTTGAATGGCTGGATTATGAACCTGTTATGATTACAGCAAGGGAACATCGCCCTGCCTATTCATCGGACGGGGATTATTTTTCAAACCCCAATGCTGAAGACGTTTTCGACGCCATTTACCGGATGATGCATAATCTTTATCCGCAGCGTTTCCCACAGTTATCCTGATACGATTTTTGATCAGTTTAACGTTAATTTTAAGGTACGATTTTTGCGGAATGTTTTTCAGGGGAAAGCATTATGGCAAAGAACCTTAACATAGATTTTTTCCGGATCGAGGGAAGCACCCTTCAGCCGCAAAAAGGCAGAATCCTCATTGCCGAGCCTTTTCTGAACGACAATTATTTCAAACGTTCAGTGGTTCTGCTGACGGAACATGGAAAGGAAGGCACAGTAGGATTCGTGCTCAACAAACCTATTGATGTGGCGGTTCCGGATATCATTGAGGGTTTCCCTTCCATCGATGCCAGTGTTTCCATCGGAGGACCTGTTCAGACCAACACCGTTCATTATATTCACACACTGGGAGATCTGATTCCCAACAGCATTCCTGTTCTGGAAGGGATTTACTGGGGAGGAGATTTTGATGTTCTGAAGGAACTTGTTATAACGGGAGCCTGTACAGGAAGCCAGATCCGCTTTTTTGTCGGATATTCCGGCTGGAGACCAAAGCAACTGGAGGGCGAACTGGAGCAAAATGCCTGGGTGGTGGCTGATATCAGGCCCGAACTGATTATGAAATATACCTCCGAAAGCGTGTGGAAAAAAACTCTTGAAAAACTCGGCGAAAAATACAGAATCTGGATTAACACCCCTGAAAATCCCGGATTAAATTAGCCTGAGTTAAATTGTCAGGTAAAAATCGGCAGATACTTCATGAGGTTTTCATTGGGTTCGGTTTTTACCGGCTTTATTCCTGCCTTAATGGCAGCTTGGATGTCACTTTCGCGGTCTCCGATAAAAAAAGATGTATCCGGGTTGATATGAAAACGGGCAAGGGCTTTTTCAATCAGGAGGCTCTCCGGTTTGCGGCACAGACATTTCCCATAGTCGGGATGATGAGGGCAATAGTAAATTTCCGTTATATGGACCCCGTATGATTCCAGCTGGTGAAGCATTTTCCGGTGGATCTCCTCCAGGGTTTGGTGGGTATACAATCCTTTGGCAATTCCCCCCTGATTGGTAATGATGATCAGCAAATAGCCTGCGTCCTGAAGTCTTCTCAGGAATTCCCCTATGCCCTCATTGAGTATAAACTGGTCGGGGTGTGTGACATAATATAAATCCTTGTCGGAATTAATAACCCCGTCACGGTCAAGAAAGACAGCCCTGGTGGATCCGGCATGCATTAGTTGAGTCCTTTTCGTATCTGATCCGCAAAGTGAAAGATCAGTCCCGGATCCATAAACAGAGGAAAAACGAGGCCATACAGGGCGCCGATAAAATGGGCGTCATGATTGATGTTATCGTTGCTGCGCATGCTCATATACTGGGAATAAATCAGGTAGATGATTCCGAAAAGAATACCCGGCATGGGAATGATTGCGTAGAAATAGATTTTCTGAATCGGGAAAAAGAAAATGGTAAGGAACACAACGGTTGAAACAGCTCCGGATGCTCCTACGGAGGCGTAAGGAATGTTGTCTTTTTCCTTTATGAGGGTAAAGATGGAGGAGATTGCAATGGAGCTTATGTACATCAGGATGTAAACGAGTTTCGGGTGGGAAATGATGCCCTGGTCAAAGAGCTCGTCAAATACCGATTCGGCAACGATTCCGAAAGAATACAGCACAATCATGTTGACGATCAGATGAAGCCAGTCGGCGTGAATAAAACCATGGGTAAAAAGCCGGTACCATTGGCGCCTGTATACTACCATAAAAGGGCTCAGCTGCAGCTTGTTGAAGAGTCTGGGATTTTGAAAAACGTAAACTGATACTGCGGAAGTGATGATAATCAGGAGAATAGTCATAGTATGCTGGCTAATGGAGAATTTTAAAAAGAAGTTCTTTCATGAGATCGGCAGGTTCGGCTGATACATTTCCCATGCCTTTGGATTTAAGGTCATATTCGCGCAGGAGGGCAATGATGTTGCGTGCTTTGGACGGTGAATAATTGCGGGCTGCCTGGCGGTATTCTTCAACAAAGAAAGGGTTAACACGCAGGGCAGCTGCAACGGAATTTTTATCTGATTTATCGGGTATTGAATGAAAAAGGAGGACTTTGGAAAACAGATTGTACATCGAAGGGATAGCCGCAACCAGAAGTTTGTTGTCGGCCAGATACTTTCCTATCCGGTATGCTTTTACAACCTGCTTATAAGCAAGGGCTTTATTGAGTTCGAATGCATTGAAATCCTTGCTTATGCCAATGTACTTTTCAATGAGGGAAGCAGTAATGGTACGTTTATTTTCGGGTAAAATAATCAGCAGTTTTTCAAGCTCATTGACGATTTTAGACAGATCGTCACCAACAAATTCGGTCAGCAGAACGGCGGCCTCGGGATCAATGGATGCTTTGCGGGAATTCAGGTACTGTCCGATCCATTTCGGAATCTTATCTTCATAGAGTTTCGGAAAATCGGCAACGTATCCTTTCTCGTTGAGTATCTTGTAGAGCGATGTTCTTTTGTCGAGGGATTTGTACTTATAGTTAATAACCAGAATCGTACTGAGGAGAGGGGCTTTAAGATAAAGGGAAAGTTCATCGATGCTTTTAAGTGCCTGGGCTTCTTTTACGATGACCAGAAGGTAATTTGACATCATCGGATACCTGCGGGCTGTATTGATGACTGTTGCAATATCTGTATCCCGGCCATAAAAAACAAAAAGATTAAATGCTTTCTGGGCTTCATCAAGCACCGTGTTCTGCAGGTAATCGGTAATCTGATCGATAAACCATGGCTCTTCTCCCTGAAGAAAATAGACAGGCCTGTAGATCTTATTGCGGAGTTCTTCTATGATCTCCTCATACGTAAGGCCTGTTTTTTTGATTGCCATATTCTCTTCCTGAACATTTCAGCAGAATGCAAAAGTAAGGAATATTGTGTATGTTTTTTACTTTTACGCTGATGGATATGAAAAGCTTTTCAGCCTTCGAATTCAGGTTCCGCCAGAAAGACGGGAAAAAGTGGATTTTTGACCGTTTCCGCAGGAAATATGTTGTACTGACCCCGGAGGAATGGGTGCGGCAGAATTTTCTTACCTGGCTTACTACAGAAAAGGCGTACCCGGTTTCATTGCTCCGGGTTGAATCGAATCTGATGCTCGGGAAATCGATGTGGCGTTTTGATGCGGTATTTTTCCGAAAAGACGGAAGGCCGGCTGTTATAATTGAATGCAAGGCACCGGATGTACTCATAGGTCCGGAAAGCTTTGAACAGATTGCCCGATATAATCAGTTGCTGAAAGCAGATTATTTAATGGTGACAAACGGAGAAAGGCATTATTGCTGCAAAATGGATTACCATACCCGTTCGTGGGTTTTTCTTCAGGATATTCCTGACTGGAAAACCATCAGTGAATCTGCTTCTGATTGATCAATTGCAGGAAATATTCGTCTTCCCAACCGTCAGCATTGCGGTTCCATTCTTTTCGTATGCCAATAACAGAAAAGCCGGCTTTGGTAAACAGCTTCAGGCTGATCTGGTTCGAAAGGGCAATATTGCAATAAACCTGATGAAGGCAAAGAATATCAAAAGCATAGGCAATAAGAACCCTGAGGGCGTTTTCGGCATAGCCTTTTCTTCTTTCTGAGGTGTCACCTATCAGGATGCCTATGCCGGCGCGAAGGTGAAAAGGGTCAAAATCATACAGTTCAATGGTTCCAACGGGCTTATGCTCTTTTATTGTCTCGATGATGAGCCTGAGCTGGCGGACTTCGAAAAGGTCTCTGGATGCGGTATCGATAAACTGCTGAAGCATGTACCTGGAAACCGGGGCAATCGTGTTCGAAACTTTCCAGGTTGAGGGATTGTTCTCCCAGGCGTACAACAATTCAAGATCCGAAGGCTCAGGTGCACGCAAACGAACAATTTCATTAGCCAGCTGATCAGACCAGAGAAGCGGTTTGGTTGTCACAGCCATTATTGGTTCTGGAGATCTTTTAACTGGTCACCGCTCAGAATGGTAACCCGGAAAATATCCATCATATCCGAATCGTCTTTTTTTCTGGTAATATATCCGGATGTTCCGTTTCCGACAGGGAAATAGAATTTATTATCGCCTGTAGTATTGATCGGGAAGCCAATATTAACTGCCGGTGACCACTTATTATTGTCGAGTTTGGAGTAGAAGATGTCAAATCCTCCCATATTCTGGTGCCCCTGAGAAGCAAAGAAGAGTACACGTCCGGTGGAAGAGAGAAAAGGGGCGATTTCATCTGATTTGGTGTTGATATTGGGGCCGAGGTTTTCCGCCTTGCCCCAGTCTCCGTTTATTTTTTCCGAGCGCCAGATATCAAAGCCGCCAAGTCCGCCCCGTCGGTTGCTGGAAAAATAGAGATATTTTCCATCGGGAGACAGGCAGGCATAGACTTCTGATTTGGAGGAATTAATATTACTGTTAAGAGGTTGCATGATCGACCATTTGCCATTTTCCCAGCGGCTTACATAAATATGGCTGCTGCTTTTGATTTTCTTCACCAGGTAAAGCTCTGTGCCATCGGCTGAGATGCAGGTGGGATAGGATTCACCGTCAGAGCCAACCTGTGGTGTAATGTTTTCCGGTTCAGTCCACTGCCCGTCAACTTTTCGTGACATAAAAATGGCATTATAAAATTTCAGGCTGGTCATATAAATGATGACCGATTCATCGGGTGTAAGAACCGGGTCGTAATTATTGGAAGGTGTATTAATGGGCTCTCCGAGGTTATGGAGGTCAATTTCTATGGGTTTGTCCTGAATCACCTTAGCCCTTTTGCAGGCCTCAATTTCGGCATTCACTACGCCTACATTATAATTTCCTTCAAAATATCGTGAAGAGGTAAATTTATCGAGCATTTCCAGGGCCTTATCAAGCTGGTTGTTGATCCGGTATGCCTGTGCAAGGTAAAAGTAGGTATGAAACGGTGCTTTTGATTCTTCAAAAGTGCTTTTCTTGTATTGAATGGAGGCTTTTTCAATGGCCTGTTCAAAATATGGTATGGCTTTGTATTCTTCTCCGGGCATATTCAGGTAGCACATACCGATATGGTAATTGATATTTCCGTTTTTCGGATTATAGTCATGCAGTTTCAGAAAATAGTAAACAGCTTCTTTGTAGTCTTCTGATTCAAAGAAAAACATTCCGTTACTGAAAAGCTCCTTTCTTTCGGCGAGAGTCTGGCTTTTGAGCGGGAGTAGTGAGGCAAAAATAAGAATCAGGAGAATTAGCGATCCCTTTGAAAGGGATAATGCCGGTAATCTTTTCTTCATGGCTCCTGAGTTGTAAATTTCAGTATTGACCAAAATTAACAAATTGCTGTGAAATTACAAGACAAAAAACGAAAGATCCCGGAACTGGGTTTAATGGCCAGAAAAGAGGTCTGTAAAATCAGCAACTGCTCACTTTTTTAGTGAAGCTGGTATCTGCAATGGTTCGATGATGAGCATGCCATTATCACCGGCAATAATTCTGAAATCAGCCCTTCGGTTATATTTTCTGCCTTCAGGATTATCTGACCCGTCGGGATTATTATTGATAGCCACCGGCTGGCGCTCGCCCATAGAGGAAGTGGTGATTCTGGACGGGGCTATATGCCGGTTGGTCAGATACAGCTTAACCATTTCAGCTCTCTTTTTTCCGAGGTTCATATTGTATTCATCCGATCCTATGGCATCGGTGTGGCCAATAATTTCTATCCTCAGGTCGCTGTTTTGCTGCATGGCTTTTACAAGCAGGTCGAGCACGTTTCGGGTGTCTCCGGTAATCAATGCCTGGTTAAATCCGAATAAAACGGCATGAACAATAATTTTTTCCGGCAGAGCAGGAGGTATCACAACGGGGGGTTTTTCCGGCTTTCTGGCGGTATCAGGCAGAGGAACAACGGCTTTTTCTGCTTCGGCAGGTACAACCGGCGCGATTTTTTCTTCTTTTGTTTCCGGCACAAATTCAATCCGGTAAATATCATCGTCACCCAGTCCTCCTTCTTCGTAAAGGGCCATATAACCTGCTTTGCCATCCTGTACCGGATAGAAGAAAAGATCATCGTCGGTGGTATTCAGAGGATAGCCAAGGTTCTGCGGAGTATCCCATGTTCCGTCATCTTTCAGCCGGGAACAAAAGATATCGAACCCGCCCATGGTAGTATGGCCCTGCGAGCTGAAGAAAAGTTTCTTACCGTCAGGAGTGATAAAAGGACAATCTTCGTTGAGGGAAGTGTTAATTACCGCTCCGAGATTAACCGGTGGCCCCCAGTCACCGTTGGGGAGTTTGTCAGACCGGAAAATATCCATTCCGCCCAGCCCTCCGCTCCGGTTACTGGCAAAGTACATATGATTGCCATCGGCTGTAACACTGGCATGCGATTCCCAGAACTTGGAATTGATGCTTTTACCTACAGGCCGGGAACGGTTCCATTTGTCTTTCTCAAAACTGCTTGTATATACATCACTGTTGAACTGGTCTTCTTTTGTCAGGTAAAGTTGTGTCCCGTCAGGCGTAAGGTAGCAGGGAAACTGATCTCCGTCAGACTGAAGCTGTTCGGTGATGTTTTCAGGTGCCGACCATTTTCCGTTTATTTTCCGGCTCATGTAAATGGCATCATAAAATTTCAGCCGGTTCACATAAATCAGAACCGATTCATCCTGTGAGACAACGGGTTTGTAATTGGCTTCTGCAGAATTTACAGGTTTTCCAAGATTGACTTTCGATATAGTTACGGGATGTTTTTGCATCTCTGCCGCATTTTTGCAAGCGTTGATCTGCTGAAGCGCAAATTGCGTCATTTCATTCGACTCGTTCTTCATGAGCTCCAAATACTTTTCGTACGCTTTTATCGCATTGTCAAGCTGGTTGTCAATGCGATACGCATTTCCGAGGAAGAGGAACACGTCGTACGGGGCCCTGGTCTCTTTTATGTTGCCTTCTTTGTAAACAGGTGTAAGATTTTGCGATGCTTTCTGAAGGTAAGGAATAGCTTCCTTTTTCTGGCCGGGAATGTTCAGGTAGCAGATACCAATTCTGTAGTTGATGCTTGCGTTATCGGCGAACCCTCTTTTATATACTTTCATGTACTCGGGGAGTGCATCAGCGTAATATTCCTGCATGAAAAAGTACTCAGCATCATTAAAAACTTCCTTAAGGGCTTCGCCGGCAGCTTGCGGGTAAGCTTCAAACGTAACAAACAAAAGGAAGAAAAAGATACCGGAAATTTGTTTCCTCATGAGACATTGAATTTGAATCGATTAAAGAAACTATCACTTCCGGAAGGTTCAAAACCACTAACCACCTGAATACTATACAGTTCTTCCGGCAGGGTAAGCAAATTTAAAAATAAAATTTAACTTATCCGATAGGGGTTGAATTTTCCGTCTTCTTTTTTCTTTTCTTTTTTTCTGCAATTAAGAGCAGGATGATAAGAACAATGAGGAGCAGTGCTCCCAAAGCCGGAACTACAGGGAATGGCTTATGCTGCATACGTTCCGTTGCGGAAATGCGGGCAAGAAGATCCTGCAGCATATCATTGATAATTCGAACCAGCAGGTGCACAACGTCTTCCCGGCTGTATCCGTTGGCAGGGGCGTTCGTGTAAAGCCATTCGATCAGTTCATAAACATTTTTGAAGGGGTGGCCTGACCGGATCAGATGGTCAATTGTATTTTTGAGAGCACCTTCGGCATAGACAGACAGTTTTTCCTTGAACCAGGCAAGTTCTGTTTCATCATGGAATGCGAAGACGAATTGATTAATTTCTTCCGTTGTCAGCCCCAGTGCTTGTTTATTGCCAAGAATGCTGAGCAACAGTTCCTGGATGCTTTCAGTTTTTTCTTCCTTGAGTTCGAGAGGTTTTCCACTGGTTTGCTTTACAAAAAGCCTGAAGTTTTCCGCGATGTTTTCAGCCAGCATTCGCTCGTGAATCCGTCCGATCAGGATTCCAATATCCCTGTTTTCAAATTGCTGTCCGGTTGATACCTTAAACAATGATTCCAGAAGATCGGTTCTTGAATCAAAGGCTAATTTTTTTCTTCCGTTAGCTGATAAATAACCTTTCAGCGAGGGATCGGCCAGATCCTGCATTTCAGTGAACAGGTCGCCGGCTTCCTGGGAAGCAACAGCCTTCAGGAACAGATTAAAAACTTCGCCGGTGGTACTTTTCCCCCAGCGTTTGCTTTCAATTATATTTCCGGGGAAAGAAGGTGCAAGAAACAGTTTTTTGGTTTGCGCTGATTGCAAAAGGGTTTTAATGGAGCCAGTGCTCAGGGAGAGCATTTTGTCATATACGGCTGCCGGTTCCAGCTTGTCCGATAGAGCCATGGCGATGGCCTTTCTGACAGCATCGGATTTTTCGGCCGGGAGGGCTTCCGTAATGTAATTGAAATAATCGCTGCGGGCGAATTTCTTAATTATTTCATAATCGTTTTCCCTGATAAAATCAGCCAGGGTATCATCGGCCTGGAATACCATTTCATTCCAGGCACGTTCCAGCATCAGCCGGTCATCAGTTTTTTTCAGGGCCTGCAGCAATTCATCTTCACTATATCCTCCTGAAGGAGCCTGTTTGAACAGATGGTCAACCAGTGCCGGTACAGAAGCCAACCCGAGCTTATACGGATCGGTTTTTTCGAGCTGATACCGGAGATTTCCGTTTGTCAGAGGAATCATTTTCCTGAGGTACATTTCCACCTGACGGGAAGCAAGGTAATTGGCCGCCGTCTGATTGACCGTGGCGGGATTCAATCTTACAGGACTTTTCTTTGAGCCAATGAACCGCATGAGTTCCTCAAGAGAGGAAATACCGTGTTTCTGCAAATCGACCGAAAGAAGTTTTCCGGCGGTATCGGCGGGAAACATCATAGCCATCCGGTAAAGATGGTCTTCCGGATCGCCTTCAAATGCTGCAGCGGTAAGCATTCTCAGGAATTCTGATTCCGAATAACCGTTCAAAGGAGCCAGGCGCAATAGCGTGTCGGCGTACCCCTGGTTTGTATGGATTCCTGACTTGACCGGATCGAGTTTACTGATGGTGGTATGCAGGCTGTTGGTGGAATAGTGGAGAAGGACTTCACGGAATGCTGCCACATTGTTTTGCTCGCTCGTGGCCGCTCCTGTAAACATTTCCAGCAGATCGCCGGTAGTGTATTTTCCTTCGCCGGTATGATCGAGGAGATACCTGACCAGTTGTTCCGGAGAATAGAGTTTCTTTTCAAGGGAAGGCACGTTTGTGATGAATCTGCGGAGATTGCCTCCCGCATAGGGGATCAGAATCTCCAGCCATTCGTTCATCGGGTAGGTAGAAGCAGCCCTTACAAGAATCATCTGCAGATCTGACTCCGGAATTCCGCTTGCTTTTGCCTGTTCAAAAAGGTAATCAGTGATGGAAGGAATGGTTTTCAGGGACGAGGGAATCTGCAGGTTGTGCAGAAAGGCATAGCTGTTTCCTGATGCGAAGGCAGAAAGCTTTTCAATAAACTGCTGCCCCGGCACCACGTCGGAAGCAGCCACCATGGCAAGTGAATGGAGGACATCCTGCTTGGTAAATCCTTTTTCGGCAGCATGTTCGATGAGGTAATTTATCAGCTGGGTTCCTTCCGATATACCGAGTTGTGCAGGATCCATCTTTTGCAGTTCCTGTCTGAGAGCACCGGTTGAATTGGCCTGCATGCGCCTGATGAGTTCGTCAAGAGGAATGTGGGCCGACAGATAGGCCAGGCTGATGAGAAATTCTTCCTGCGAAAAACCAAGAGAATCAGCATGCATGAACAAATATCCGGCCAGTTCTCTGGCGGATGGATTCCCCATTTTCTCGGGCCGTATGTTTTGAAGGGCTTTGCGGATGTTTTCAGTTCCTGACTGGTTCAATTGATCCAGTAAGTTTTTTCCTCCGGGAGTGAACAATTGTTTATGAACATCCTTCTGCTGAACTGGTATCTGAAGGTCGATGAATACCGTATCGGAGGCTTTCTGCATGCCGGCGCCTGTGGCCGTGAGCACTACCACATTCAGGCCCGGTTCGGGATAATAGACGTAGGTAAAACGTTTCTTTTCAATGGGTATCAGATCGGATCGGACAGGTTGGTTGTCGACAAATGCATTGACTTCAAGTGTATTGGCATTTTCTGTTGTAATGGTAATGCGGACCGGCCCGGGCTGTTTCAGCGAGAATGAATTCTGGCGCACGGAAAGCTTTGGCGGTTCCGATGTGATTCTGGTTTCCGGAGCGATTGTTTTTTCTTCCGGCGGAAGTTTCAGCTGGGAAGACAATACGATATCTCCTTCTTTATAGTCTTTTGGCACAAGAAGACGCTGGATATGAGGAAGATAACCCGGCAATTTAACCAGGAGATCGTATTCACCTGCAGGAACTGTAATACTGTATTCACCGGCAGGGTTTGCGGTGGTTTTGTAAACAGTATCCCTTGTCAGGATCTGAAGAGCGTAAACGTTGGCTGTTTTAGTGCCTGCTTCCACCTTTCCGGGAAGAGCAACAATGCCCCTGATGGTGAATTTGCGGGGATGAACTCCTGAGTAAATTTCAAATCGGAAAATATCAGCGCGCCCAAGTGTGTTATTTTCCAGGTATCTTGATATGTAGGCAAATGTTCCGTTTTTGACAGGAACAAAAAACTGGTCATTGTCGGTTGTATTGATCGGATATCCTGCATTTACGGGTACTGCCCATGAACCGTCATCCAGCAGGGTGGTGTAGTTTATGTCATATCCTCCCATGTTCAGGTGACCGTAACTGCTGAAATACAATGTTTTGCCATCTTCGGTGATAAAAGGGGTGTCCTCATTGTATTTGGTATTGACTACCGGGCCGAGATTCACTGCAGGGCCCCAGTCTCCGTTGGGGGTACGGACCGATTTGTAAATGTCGAGGCCGCCAAATCCTCCTTTTCGGTTACTGGTAAAATACAGGGTGGTTCCGTCGGCTGAAATGCAGGCATGGGATTCCCAGTACTTGGTGTTGATGTTGGAGTTCAGAGCCCGCACTTTGGTCCATTTCCCGTTTACCAGTTTGCTGGTGAAGATGGTGCCAAGATAATTGTCGTTGCTGTAGAAAAATGCTTCCGTGCCATCGGCTGAAAGGGAGCAGGGGTACATATCTCCGTCCACACCGAGGTCGAACATAATATTCTCTGGCTCAGTCCATTGACCATTTACTTTTTTCGAGTAAAAAACCGCATCGTAGAACTGGAGTTTCCTGATAAAAAGCATGGAGGTTTCGTCGTGAGTTACCACCGGATTTGTTTCAGCGAAGCGGCTGTTAATGGGTTCGCCCAGGTTGACAAAGTCCAGATCAATAGGTTTTTTCATGAGTTTAATGGCGTTCCGGCATGCTTCTATCTGTTCATCAACAAGGGTAGCATCATATATTTTGGGATCAAGGATTTTTCTGAAATGGGAGTAAGCCTCTATGGCCTCATCAATCCGGTTATTGACGAGATAGGCTTTGCCAAGGTAAAACCAGGCATCCAGGGGAGCCCGGGTTTCCTTAAAGCTGTTTTCCTTATAATCTTTGGATACATTTTTTGTGGCCTGCTCAAGGTATCCGATGCTTTCTTCCTTCTGATACGGGTCATTCAGCAGGCAAACACCGATACGGTATTTCAGGTTGTCATTTTCGGGAAACAATTTTAAAAGCCGCATATAAATGGGCAGAGCTTCCTGGTATTCTTCAAAAAGAAAGTAGGATTCTGCTTCGAGGAAAGATTCCCTGGGATCAGGTTTCCGCGTTCTCTGGTCGGCTTTTTGCCCCTGAATATTCCCTGAAATCAGGAATAAAAGCAGGGATGCTACAGTCAAATATTTCATATCTTAACTGAAGGTGAATTCTCCGGTTAAAATTAATTTAATTCGTTTATTTGCCAATGATTTCAGGTATTATTTTGACATAATAAGCGAAATAAAAGACCAATAGAGAATTGGAGAAAACCAGGGCCAATACCGCCATATTTTTTGTCCGGCACAGCTTAAACAGGTATATGATTTGCAACACCTGTAATCACATCATATGGGTCGGTCGGGTGAAGCTTCTTCGAGCATTCGTGCAACTTCCCGGAGAAATTTTCCTCCCAGGGCTCCGTCAATAACACGGTGGTCGTAGGAAAGAGAAAACACACAAAGGCTTCGTATTCCTATGGACTCTTTTCCTTCCCACAGAACAACGGCCGGTTTTCTCCGGATTGCACCTATGGCAAGAATGGCCGATTCAGGCTGGTTGATGATGGGAGTACCTGTGAGGCTTTCGGCCATTCCGAGGTTGGTGATGGTGAAAGTGCCTCCGCTGGTTTCAGATGGGAGAAGCGCCCCCTGTCTTGCTCTTGCAACAAGGTCATTCAACCTAATGGCAATGCCGGAAAGGTTCAGCAGATTGGCTTTATGGAGTACCGGCACAATCAGGTTTCCGTCAGCCAAAGCAGTGGCAACCCCAATATTGATGTTCTTTTTTCTGAGGATTGTTTCTCCTTCTACCGAAACATTGATGCCGGGGAAATGGGCAAGGGTCTGAGCGACAGCTTCAATAAACAATGCGGTGAAGGTAAGAGGAACACCATATTTTGCTTCAAAGTCTTTTTTGCGGGATTCTCTCCAGTTGACCAGGGTGGTGAGGTCGGCTTCGTAAAATGAAGTCACATGCGGGGCGGTAAATTTTGACTTCACCATATTCCGGGCAATGATTTTGCGAACCCGGTCCATTGGAATTACTTCCGTATCTTCATCGCCGGGTATAGCCGCGGAAGGTTTTTCCTGATCAGCAGATATAGGGGCCTGGCCGGGGGGCATTTCTGCCGATAAATTCTCATGGCCCAGTTGCCGTGCTTTCAGGAAAGCATACAGGTCTTCCCGCGTTATTCTGCCTTCATGTCCTGTTCCTTTTATGGAGGCAAGTGATTCCATTCCGATGCCAAGCTCCTGAACGACCTTCCGTAAAAAAGGGGAAAGAAAGAAGCCCGGACCGTGATCTTTTGCAGGAGGGTACGGTTCAGAAGGGATCTTTTCTGTCGGAGTGTTTTGCGGTCGGGGGGAGAGTATTTCTGTTTCTTTTTCCGGCATCTGTTCGGAGGGAGGAGTGATTTCCCGGTCGGGAGCAGATATGTCTTCCAGAGTTCCTTCCGGTTGAAACAGGGCAATGGTTTCGCCCACCTTTGCAATATCCCCTTCTTTCTTAACAATTTTGCGGATTTTCCCTTTATGAGGTGCAAAGATTTCACTGTCAACCTTATCAGTAGCTATTTCTACCAGCGGGGTGTCCTGTTCGACCGTGCTTCCCTCACCTACCAGCCAGCGTATAATGGAAGCCTCAATGATGCCTTCTCCCATAGAGGGGATTCTTATTTCGGTAAGAGTTGCCATATTGGATGGTTATCGGCCAAGTTTTCTGAATGCTTTTGCAATTATATAAAGGTCACGGGTAATCCGGTAATCGCGGGCGTAATTTATGTTCAGCGTATCGGCAAGTTCGGCGGAAAGTTTTCCGCTTTCGTACAGATCAGCAGGGGAGAGGATTCCGGGGCGCAGGGGGGGCAGTTGGTAGGCTGAATCAGGGATTCCGGAAAAATACCCCACCCAGGTATTTTTACCTGCCAAAACACGGAATATATTTCTGAGCAGGCGGAATGGCCGTGGGATGATCCAGGCGATGAAAGGAAAAACAAGCAGAAGGAGGAAAGCTATGCCGGAATCCATCAGTCTCTTGATTCGCCGAACCGAAGGACGAGCTATCAGGTTATAGCGCAGGGTGTAGATTGCTCCCGGGGAATCAATGCTGCTGCTGCCGATAACAGATACGCCTTCTTCCGGAGCAATTTTGAATTCTGTTCGTGTTTCGCTCAGGCGGAGCATGTTTTCAATTACTTTACCTGAAGGGATATCCCGGGCACAGAAAATTATTTCGTCAACGGCATGCACTCTGATAATTTCGGGAAGCTGTTCAGGTGTTCCGAGGTAATCTGTTTTTGCATTATCGGTTCGTTTTTCAGAGACATATCCCGCCAGTTCAAAGGGCAGACCTGTTTCGTTGAGGAGGGAAGTAACCCGCTGAACTTCATCATATGACCCGGCAACAACAATTCTTTTCTTTTTCGGGAAGCTGAGGGCATTTTCTTTCCAGCCGGCCAACCGCATGATGATCCTTTCGAGAGGAAGGGCAATCAGTGTCCATAGGGTTCCCAGCAGGATAAGCGCCCTGGAAAACCGGAGTGAAGCGGGAAGAAGGGCATACACCACCAGAATGAAAAGGCTTCCTGCCAGTATTCCCCGGATAATTCTCCAGAGCCTGACCGGCGGTTCATAGCCTCCGGAATAGAACACTGTAACCAGCCATACAAAAACATAGGCCGGAACGACAAACTGCATGTATTCAGGGGGATAATAGTTCTTCTGCCCGAATTTGAATTCTTCCCAGAAAGGCCTGATCAGCATGTAGCCAAGATATATTACTGCAGCATCGGCTACCGGCAGGCTGATGCGGAAAAGAATCCGCTGCAGTGCCGAAAATCCTGCCCTGATCCAGATTGCCATGTGGATCAGCAGGGAGAAAAACCGGAAACTGCCTGAAGAAAAGTGCTTCCGGGCGAAAATCATCATGGCATTGTAAAAAGTATACACATAATTCAGGCTTCCCTTTTTGGTGCTTTCTCCCTTGTAATGAATGATAGTTGTTTCAGGAAAATAATAATTTTCATAGCCCGCCTGTTTTATCCTCCAGGAAAGATCAATGTCTTCGCCATACATAAAGAATTCCTCATCGAGCAGTCCGGTTTTTTCCAGAGCCTCTTTACGGATAAACATAAAAGCACCGGGCAGAATGTCAATGGAATGAATCTGATCCGAAGGCAGGTGGCCGAGGTAGTATCGCCCAAAAATACGTGAACGGGGAAATAAAGAGGTCAGACCTGTGATTTTCCAGAAAGAAACCATAGGAGTGGGGAATCCTCTTTTTGATTCCGGCAGAAAATTTCCTTTTCCATCGATCATTTTGACACCCATTGCTCCGGCATCCGGATGGGATTCCATGAACCGGAAACATTTTTCAAGTGTGTCTTCTTCGATAACCGTATCGGGATTGAGCAAAAGAATGTATTTGCCTGAGGCAATTCTGATGCCCTGATTGTTGGCCCTGGAAAAGCCGACGTTTTGCTGATTTTCAATCAACCTGACCATGGGGAATTTCTCCCTTACCATGTGGCATGATCCGTCAACCGAGGCATTGTCAACAACAATTATCTCTGTTGAGAGGGAATGTGATGCCTTTAATACCGAATTAAGGCATTGCTCAAGAAAATGCCGAACGTTGTAATTGACAATGATAACAGAAATATCGGTCACCGCCTGCATCGTGGTTTAGCCAGGTGAAGGTACGAAAAAAAAAGTTGCCGTCCTTTTCTCCTGCGCTTCACATTCTGATGGCCAATGGCTCGGGTTTATCCTGTTTTCTCCTCTTTCTTCAGGACGTTTTCTTTCGGGTCGAAAGCATAAAGAATTTGATTTCTGAGCAGGTCGTCGAGGGTTTCCCTCCGGGTGATGAGATAATCTTTTCCCCGATACAGCATTACTTCGGCCGGTCTGAGCCTGCTGTTGTAATTCGACGACATGCTGTAGCAATATGCTCCTGCATTGAGGAAGCAGAGAAAATCCCCCTCATGAATTTCCGGAATACGCCGGTTCCAAGCAAAGGTGTCGGTTTCGCATATATAACCTACCACAGTGTAGAGGCGTGGCTTTTTTTGCGGGCGCGATATATTGAGGATGTGATGATAAGCATCGTAAAACATGGGGCGAATCAGGTGGTTGAATCCGGAATCAACACCGGCAAAAACGGTGGAAGTTGTTTGCTTGATGACGTTCACCTTGACAAAAAAGAAGCCTGCTTCGCTGACGAGAAATTTTCCGGGTTCAAAAATCAGTTCGAGTTTGCGGCCGTATTCCTTGCTGAATTGCCGGAAACGCTTTGATAGTACCTGGCCGAACGACTGAATGTCAGTGAAATAATCATCGGGTTTATAGGGAACCTTAAAACCACTTCCGAAGTCGATATATTCCAGATCAGGAAACTGGCGGGCTGTTTCAAGCAGGATTTCGGCTCCTCTCATAAACACATCCGGATCAAGGATGTCTGAGCCGGTGTGCATGTGAATGCCATGAATCCGGATGTTATAGGCGTCTGCAATCCGGTGCACATGGGCAATCTGATGAACGGATATCCCAAATTTTGAATCAATATGGCCGGTAGATATTTTATCATGTCCGCCTGCCATAATGTGAGGGTTGATTCTGATTCCGACAGGAACGCCGGAGCCGTAGGCATCACCGAACTGTTCCAGAATGGACAGGTTGTCGATATTCACCCGTACTCCTTTTTCAACCGCTGATTTGATTTCGTCAAACGAAACACCGTTGGGTGTAAACATGATATCCTGGGGGGCAAACCCGGCCATAATTCCCAGTTCAACCTCCTGAAGGGATACCGCATCAAGGCCGGCTCCGAGCTGGTTAAAAAACCGCAATACATTCAGGTTGCTCAGCGCTTTGCAGGCATAATGAATGCGCAGAGGGCAGGTCTTGAATGCTTCAGCCAGTGCATTGTACTGGCGCTGCATGATGGAGGTGTCATAGACAAAAAGGGGGGTTCCGTATTTTTTGCACAATTCTGCGGCAGGAATCCCGTCAATTTCGTATCGGTTATTCACCAGTTCGAGTGCCATCGGCTAATTTTTTGTTAAGGTTCATAAATCAACAGGGGCAAAGATAGATAAATATGTTATACAGCATATCCCGCTGCAGGGATTAACCAGAAGGAATGTGAAAAGAGAGGAGAATGTTACTGGTTTCCTGCCTGAAAGGGCGTCCGGTTGATAATAGAGCGGGCCAGGGTGACTTCATCCGTATATTCAAGATCTCCTCCTGCCGGAATTCCTCGGGCTAGGGTGGTCATGGTTACATGGAATTCCTGAAAACGACGGTACAGATAAAATCCGGTTGTATCGCCTTCCACAGTCGCCGGAAGCGCCAGGATGATTTCTTTTATTTTCCCCTGCTGAAGCTTGTTTTCAAGAGAGCTCAGCTGCATGTCGGAAGGTCCAATCCCTTCCATGGGAGAGATAATACAGCCCAATACGTGATAGATTCCATGGTATTGCCGGGTGTTTTCTATGGCCAGCACATCCCGTACATTTTCAACCAGGCAGACTGTGGAATGATCCCGGCCGGGATCAGAGCAGATCGGGCATATTTCTTCTTCAGAAATGTTGTTACAGGATGCGCAGTAATGAATTTTTTCGCCCAGGTCAATCAGCGTCTGGCCAAGATTTTTCAGTTCTTCTTTAGGTTGTTTCAGCAAATGCAGTACAAGCCTGAGGGCAGTTTTGGTCCCGATTCCGGGAAGTTTTGAAAATTCCCTGACTGCCTGCTCGAAAATGCCGGAAGGATACTGGTATTGTGCCATGAATTGAGTTGAATAAGTGCAGCAAAGATACTACAAGCCTCCATTCAATCTGCTATTTTCTTCCGGTTTAGAGAATAAGGATATTTTTATTATCCTTGCACGGCATAGCATTTTAATATGTCACCTGCCGAAGTATTTGCAGTCCTTCTTTTTTATTTTGCCCTTCTTTTGCTGGTTGCATGGGTCACTTCCAGAAAGGCAAGCAATTTTGGTTTTTTTCTGGGAAACCGTAAGTCACCCTGGTATGTAGTAGCAATAGGAATGATCGGGAGTTCGATTTCGGGAGTTACCTTTGTTTCTGTTCCCGGCTGGGTTGCCTCCACACAGTTTTCGTACCTGCAGATGGTACTGGGGTATTTGCTGGGGTATGCCATTATAGCTGGTTTTCTGTTGCCGCTTTATTACCGCCTCAATCTGACTTCCATCTACGGATATCTTGAGCAGCGTTTTGGAAAAAAAAGTTACAAAACCGGAGCTGTATTTTTTCTGATTTCCCGCACGATTGGTTCAGCTTTTCGTCTTTATCTGATGGCCAGTGTCCTGCAGGTTACCATTTTCAGCAGGCTTCAGGTACCCTTCTGGATTACAGTGGTAATAACGCTGGCCCTGATTCTGCTGTATACTTTCAGGGGAGGAATCAAAACGATTATCTGGACAGATATGCTGCAGGCTTTGCTGTTTACAGGAGCAGTGGTTGTATGTATTATCGCCGTGGCCAGGGAAATGCATCTGGATTTTTCCGGTATTGTCACATCAATTGCAGATAGCAAATATTCCCGTATTTTCTTTTTCGATGAATGGACCGGGAAGCATTTTATTCAGCAGTTTCTCAGTGGTGCATTTATAGCAATTGCCATGACGGGGCTTGATCAGGATATGATGCAGAAAAATCTGAGCTGCCGGAATCTGAAAGAGGCCCAGAAAAATATGTACTGGTACAGTTTTGCCCTGGTTCCGGTCAATCTTCTTTTTCTTTCGCTGGGTGCGCTTCTGTATATTTATGCCGACTGGAAGAATATTCCCCGTCCGGCCCTCTCGGATGATTTCTTTCCTATGATGGTCAGTCAGGGTTATCTTCCTCATTTTGCTTCTATTATGTTTATGCTGGGGATAATAGCAGCGGCTTATTCCAGTGCTGATTCCGCCCTGACTGCATTGACTACTTCATTTACGGTTGACATTCTGAACGCCGGAGGAAAAACCGAACAGGAACTGAAACGCATACGGCAGAGAGTGCACATTTTTATTACCTTGGTATTGCTTGTCATAATTCTGCTTTTCAGGGCAATAAACAACCAGAGTGTTATCAGTGCTATCTTTACAGTGGCGGGTTATACTTACGGCCCACTTCTGGGATTTTATGCTTTCGGATTGTTGACACGGTGGAAGATCCGCGACGCCTATGCGCCCTGGGTGGCTATCGCATCACCGGTGCTTTGCCTCCTGCTTGAACGCCTTCTTTCGGTTTGGCTTACATCTTACCGGCTCGGGTATGAACTTCTCATCCTGAACGGCCTGCTGACATTTGCTGGCCTGTACCTTTTGCGCATCAGAAACCAGAAGGAATGAACCGAAGTACCATGAATTAACAAATTCAACCAGGCTATAGCAAAATTATTTTTAGAGGAATTGGGATAAAAATACAGAAACCATGATACACCAATTGGTCGAGTCTGCATACCAACCAGTTGGTGCACTCATCTTTTCCCATCAGGCTTCTTATTCCGCATGAGGATGAAGTTTTTCGGCTGTTCGGTCAGGCATCCAGAATATCATCCTTGTCGACACTGAAGATTTCGTCGATCAGGTTGCTGTATTTTTCCAGCAGGACCCTGCGCTTGAGTTTAAGGGTAGGGGATAGTTCCCCGGTCTGAGGAGACCATTCATCAGCCACCAGCCTGAAACGCTTGATTCGTTCATGTTCGCCAAGCTGCTTGTTATAGCGGGCAATTTCTTTCTGATATCTGGCAACCACCTGGGGATTGCTGATCAGGTCATTGTTGTCGTGGAAATTAACGTGATGGAGAAATGCCCAGTTGTGGAGGAACGAAAAATTCGGAGCGATGAGGGCACTGGCAAATTTCTGGTTTTCACCTATTACCATGACCTGTTCAATGAACATCGATTCCTTGAGCATGTTTTCGATAGACTGGGGTGCAATATATTTACCGCTGGAGAGCTTGAAGATTTCTTTTTTCCTGTCGGTAATTTTCAGGTATTTTCCCTCTACCAGAATACCGATATCGCCCGTATGGAGCCAGCCTTCCTCGTCAATGGCTTCCTTTGTTTTTTCCGGATCTTTGTAATAGCCCATCATTACGCAGGGGCCTTTTGTGAGGATTTCACCATCTTCAGCGATCCGTACCTCAACATTTTCAAAAACTGGTCCGACGGTTCCAACACGGACTTCGCCCGTACGCATATTGTTGGCGGCAATTACCGGAGAGCTTTCGGTAAGTCCGTATCCTTCGACGGTTGGTATTCCTGCCGCTCCGAATATCCGTGAAAGCCTTGGCTGAAGTGCTGCACCACCAACGACAATAAGCCCGAGATTTCCTCCCAGTGATGCCTGCCATTTGCTGAATACCAGTTTCCGTGCCAGGGCAAGCTGAAGCCTGTAAAAAGGACTACCTTTCAGCACATAGTCATATTTAAGTCCCAGATTGACCGCCCAGAAGAAAATTTGTTTTTTGATGTAGGGAAGGGATTTGCCTGTGCCAATAATTTTATCATAAACCTTTTCGATAAGCCGTGGCACCGAGATCATGAGTTCCGGCTTCACCTCACGCAGGTTATCGCCAATGGTTCCGAGATTTTCTGCATAGTAAATCCCAATCCCTTCCATCTGAACATGATAATTTATGGTGCGTTCAAAAACATGGCAGATGGGAAGGAAACTGAGCATTTTGTGCTGATTGTTGTACCAGTGAATATTGCGGGCTCCTTTGGCATTGGTAACAACATTCCGGTGCGACAGCATCACTCCTTTGGGGTTGCCTGTTGTGCCGCTCGTATATATAATGGTAAGAAGGTCATCAGGGGTGATGGATTTTTTTATTTCCTGAACCCTGGGCAGGTATTCTGCTTCAGACGACTCTCCGAGCCGGAGAATCTCATCGAAGTTTCGTGCTCCGGGCACATCATTGAATGTAAAGATGGTGGTCCCGGGAAGAAGGTTTTCGGCAATGGGCCGGATTTTATCATGCAGTGATTTATCAGAAACCACTATGATCTTTGGTTCGCAATGTTGCAGAATGTACTGGTATTCTTCCCTGCTGATGGTTGGATAAACCGGAACGTGCACCGCTCCGATCTGGCTCATTCCCATGTCAAGGAAATTCCATTCAGGGCGGTTATTGGAAACGCTCAGGATTCTGTCACCTTTCGAAATACCAAGTTGCAAAAGCCCACAGCTTACATAATTGGCATTTTTTACATATTCTTTGCTGCTAAAGGTTATCCACGATCCGTTTTTCTTTGCCGCCAGGGCATCCTGTTTTTCGGGAAACCTGACAAGGTAATTGTCAAGAATGTCAAAGGTGCGGGTAATTTCCATGGAAACAGATTTTGGGATAAAAATAAACAATTACTGAAATCCGGATGCTAATTTGCAAGTTTTGTTTCCACAATGGCTTTCATGCGCTGAAAGGCATTGGGTAATCCGCCGGGGTTGCTGCCTCCTGCGGTGGCGAAAAATGGCTGACCGCCTCCGCCTCCGTTTATTTCTGAAGCCAGTTCTTTAATCAGAACGGCAGCATTCAGGTTCAGTTTTTTTACCAGGTCGTTTGAAATCATGAGGGCCAGATGTGCCTTGCCGTCCAGTTCGGTTCCCAGAAGCATGATGGTTTTCTCCGAGGCATGGGCCAGGGGAAAAGCAATATCTTTCAGCAGAGCCGGAGTATCGGCCTGAATTTTTTCAGCTACCATGCTGATTTCGCCAATCCTTGCGGCTGAGGCCAGCAATTCTTTCTGAAGCCTGGCGGCCCGCTCAGCCTGGAAGCTTTCGGCTATTTTACGCAACCGGGAATTTTCATCCAGGATCTGTTCAAGGATGGTAACCGGATTTTTGGGGTTGTTCAGTTTTGAAAGCAGGGTGTCGAGCAGGTCCATTCGTTCATAGATAAAATCCTCGGCAGCTTTTCCGGTTACGGCTTCAATGCGTCGGATACCGGCAGCGATGGATGTTTCGGTGGTTATCTTGAACAGTCCGATGGAAGCAGTTGAGTCAACATGAGTTCCTCCGCATAATTCAACCGATTCGCCGAAGCGGATTACACGTACTGATGATCCGTACTTTTCTCCGAACAGCGCCATAGCTCCCATTTCCCGGGCCTTGTCCATGGTAGTGGAACGGATTTCATTCCGGGCAACGTTCCGGCGGATCATTTCGTTGACCATTTGTTCCGTTTTCCGGATCTCTTCGGGGGTCATCTTTTTGAAATGGCTGAAGTCGAAACGCAGTCTTTCCGGTTCGACAAGCGAGCCTTTTTGTTCTACATGCTTTCCAAGCACCTGCCGGAGGGCATAATGAAGAAGATGGGTGGCAGAGTGATTGCAGGCTGTCATTTTTCTTTTTTCTTCGTCCACTCTGGCATGAAAGACTGATTCGGGATGCGCCGGCAGACGGTCGGCCTGATGAATAATCAGATTGTTCTCGTGGAAGGTGTTCAGAATTCTGATTTGCTCCGAGCCGGAGATGAGGGTTCCGCTGTCGCCCACCTGTCCGCCGCTTTCTGCATAAAAGGGGGTTTTGTTCAGCACCAGGTGCACCTGTTCTTTATTCTTAGCCTTCACCACCCTGTACCTTGTTATCAGTACCTCCTCTTCCAGACTGTCATATCCGGTAAATACCCCTTCTTCGGTATTGCCATGCACAATATTCCAGTCGCCTGTTTCCACAACAGTGGCATTTCGTGACCGTTTTTTCTGTTCTTCCATGGCCAGTTCAAAGCCGGTGCGATCAACGGTAAATCCCTGTTCCCGGGCAATCAGTTCGGTAAGGTCGAGAGGAAATCCGTAGGTGTCGTAAAGTTCAAAGGCACTGTTGCCAGGGATTACCTTGCTTTCCTTTTGGAAATCCATTATTTGCTGCAGCAGGCGTATCCCGGTTGAAAGGGTGCGGAGAAAGGAATTTTCTTCTTCTTCCACGACTTTCATTACCAGTGCCTGTTGTTTTTTGATTTCGGGAAAGGTGTCGCCCATAACCGCCACCAGGGAGGGCACCAGTTTGTAAATGAAAGGTTCTTCCTGTTTCAGGAAAGTGTATCCATAACGCACGGCACGGCGCAGAATGCGTCGCAAAACATATCCCGCTTTGGTGTTGGAAGGAAGCTGGCCATCGGCAATACAAAATGAAATAGCCCTCAGGTGGTCGGCAATCACCCGCATAGCTACATCGGTCTTTTCCTCTTTTCCATAAAGAAAACCGGTAAGGCGTTCGGTTTCCGAAATGATCGGCCTGAACAGGTCGGTATCGTAGTTGGAATCTTTTTTCTGAACAACACGGCACAATCGTTCAAATCCCATTCCGGTATCCACATGCTTCATGGGCAACGGCTCAAGAGAGCCATTGGCTTTTCTGTTGAACTGAATAAAAACCAGGTTCCAGATTTCAATAACCCTGGGATCTCCGGTATTCACCAGAAGATGGCCGGGGGTTTCCTTTCGTTCCTTTTCGTTTCGCAGATCAATATGAATTTCGGAACATGGCCCGCAAGGCCCTGTATCTCCCATTTCCCAGAAATTGTCCTTACGGTTCCCCCTGATAATTTTTCCGGCAGGAAGATGTTTGAGCCAGCAGGTGTATGCCTCTTCATCGAAAGGGATTCCTTCATCGTCGCTTCCTTCAAAAACAGTCGCATACAGGTTTTCCGGGTCAAGCTTCAGGGTTTCGGTAAGAAATTCCCAGGCCCAGTCGATGGCCTCCGCCTTGAAATAGTCCCCAAACGACCAGTTCCCAAGCATCTCAAACATTGTGTGGTGGTAGGTGTCATATCCTACTTCTTCCAGGTCGTTATGTTTGCCCGATACGCGCAAACACTTCTGCGTATTTGCAACGCGGGGATGCGGTGCAGGCTGGTTACCAAGGAATATGTCCTTGAACTGATTCATGCCGGCATTGGTAAACATCAGGGTAGGATCATTCTTGAGTACTATGGGAGCAGAGGAAACAATTGTATGTCCCTTATCCTCAAAAAATTTCAAAAACTTCTGCCGAATCTCCGAAGCGTTCATCACCTTTCAACTAATTGATAATTAAATTATTTTAAAAAAATCTCATTTTAACAGAGCTTGTAAAATTAAATTTTTTCTATAGATTTGCGTTCAATATCAATAATATATATAATTTTGGTTTATAATACACTTTCCCAATCGATTAGATATGGCACGAATCAAATACCGTTTTAATCCCGAATCGCTCAGCTACGACCGTATATCTTTTACAATCAAAACACGCATTATCCAGTTTTTTACCTATTTTATGGCAAGTGTTGCCATAGCAATCATTTATTATGTTCTGTTCTCAAGTTTCTTCAATTCTCCGAAGGAAAGGAAGCTTCTGCGTGAAAATGAACAGCTGAAAGTCAGGCTCGAGCTGTTCAACAAGAAACTGGATAATTTAAATGCAGTGCTGGAAGATTTACAGCAACGGGATGACAATATTTACCGGACGATTTTTGAAGCAAAGCCCATACCTAGGTCGGTCAGGGAAGCAGGAATCGGAGGTACTGACCGGTATGCTGACATGGAGGGGTATAGTTTTTCCGATCTGTTGATTGCTACGGCCAAGAAACTTGATAAGATCACCAAAAAGGTTTATATCCAGTCGAAGTCGTACGATGAAATTATCAAACTTGCTATGCGCAAGGAAGAAATGTTAAAGGCTTTGCCTGCCATCCAGCCCATATCCAACAAAGATCTTACACGAACCGCTTCAGGTTGGGGGTGGCGCATTCATCCGGTTTACAAAATAAAAAAGTTCCACTATGGTATGGATTTTACGGCACCGGTGGGTACGGAAATTTATGCAACCGGTGATGGGGTAGTGAAAGAACTCGAAGCATCGTATCGCGGATATGGCTGGAAAATTGTCATTGACCATGGATTTGGATATGAGACCTGGTATGCGCACTGCAGCGGATTTAATGTGAAGGTAGGTCAGCATGTAAAACGGGGCGATGTAATCGGATATGTCGGAAATACCGGACTTTCAACAGCTCCCCATTTGCACTATGAAGTGCACATTAACGGGGAGCCGGTAAATCCGATCAATTACTATTTCAATGATCTCAGTGCCGAAGAATATGACAAGCTGATTGAGATTTCCACCAATTCCAATCGGACATTCGACTGAGATTTTCTGCCGGACACCTTGTTTCTCTGGTAAAAGGAAGGGATATGTTTTTCAGGCAGAAGAAGAGAAAAACTGCAGGGAAACGAGGTTTTTTTCTAACTTAGGTGGCTGAATTGCTCTAATACTGATTTACCAATGCCCTATAAGGAAGCCAGGATCGAAAAGGTTTATTATTCCATCGGTGAGGTGGCCGAAATGTTTCATGTCAAACCTTCCTTAATCCGATACTGGGAAAAAGAATTTGACATTCTTAAGCCGCACAAGAATAAAAAGGGTACCCGTTTTTTTACCCGGGAAGATATCCGGAACTTTCATCTGATTTATCATCTGGTAAAAGAACGGGGAATGACTATCAAGGGGGCCAAGCAGAAGCTTAAGGAGAACCGTGAGGAGACGGAAAGCACCTTCGAGGTTGTGCGGATTTTGCAGAAAGTGAAGGATATGCTGCTTGAAATTAAAGATTCCATTTGACTTTCAAGGGAAGGTTCTTTTGCATAGTTCAAGGTAACAAACATGAAAGTTAAAGAAGTACTTGCCTGTCTGGAAGAGAAATTTCCCCTGGCTTATCAGGAAAGTTATGATAATGCCGGTTTAATAACAGGTGACAGGGAGGCAGATGCAACCGGAGTACTGATATGCCTCGATGTATCAGAAGCCGTTGTTGATGAAGCTCTTGCTCTCGGAGCCAATGTCATTGTTTCGCATCATCCGCTGATTTTTCAAGGAATAAAAAAGCTGAACCAGGGTGCTTATCCTGACAGGATACTGATTCAGGCTGTCAGGAATCATCTGAATCTGTATGCATGCCATACCAATGCCGATAATATCAAGTACGGGGTCAATGAACGACTGGCTGAAAAACTGGGATTAGACGGGACAGAAATCCTGAGTCCTTTATCCGGCCGGTTATACAAGCTCGTAACCTTTGTTCCTCATCAGTATGCTGGGCGTGTAAGGCAGGCTATGTTTGAAGCCGGGGCGGGGCATATTGGTGCTTACGATCATTGCAGTTACAATGTCGAAGGGTATGGAACATTCAGAGGGTCCGACACAGCAAATCCTTTTGTGGGAGAGAAGGGCATTGACCATACGGAACCCGAAACGCGTGTAGAGGTGATTTTCCCTGATTACCTGCAGGACAAAATCCTCCGTCATCTGCTGGAGGCACATCCCTATGAAGAAGTGGCATATGACATAATTCCACTGGCCAATCCCTCACCCGTAGCCGGTGCCGGCCTGACGGGGCATCTTCCGGAACCCATGGATACTGATGCATTTCTGACCATGGTAAAAAAGGCACTTTCCGTTCAATCGGTGCGCTATTCTGCTCCCGCAAAAAATCAGGTTTATAAAATAGCGGTCTGCGGCGGAAGTGGTTCCTTTCTGATTCCGGCCTGTCTGTCAGCAGGAGTCGATGCCTTTGTTACGGCCGATATTAAATACCATCAGTTTATTGAGGCCGCAGGTAAACTCCTGCTGGTCGATGCCGGACATTACGAAACCGAAGTCGGTGCGAAAGAAATTTTTTATGAACTTCTTATAAAAAAATTACCTAACTTTGCAGTTCATTTTTCGAAAAGGGATTTCAATCCGGTAAATTATCTGTAACCTATGGCAACAGAGAAGACAAAGACGACTGAAGTAGCTGACATCTCCATTGAAGAGAAATTGCGTGCACTTTTTGAACTTCAGAAAGTTGATTCTGAAATAGATAAAATACGGATCCTGCGGGGAGAACTTCCTCTTGAAGTTCAGGACCTCGAGGATGAAATTGCAGGTCTTGAAACGAGGGTAAAAAATCTGGAAGGGGAAGTCAAAAGTCTTGAAACAGCCATCAGTAATAAAAAGACCGAGATTGCCCAGGCAAAGGACCTGATCAAGAAGTATCAGGAACAGCAGAACAACGTCAGGAACAACCGGGAATATGATTCTCTTTCCAAGGAAATAGAATACCAGACACTGGAAATTGAACTCTGCGAAAAGAGGATAAAGGAATTTACAGCTCAGATAGCCCTGAAAAAGGACGCGATTGATCAGGCCACTGCTCTTCTGAATGAACGGAAGAGCGATCTCGATCAGAAGAAAAAAGAACTGGAAGAGATTGTAGCCGAAACGCAGAAGGAAGAAGAACAGCTTTTGCAGAGGTCAAGGGAGATTGAGGCGATTATTGAGCCGCGTCTTCTGACAGCTTATAAAAAAATCCGGGGTAATGCCCGTAACGGTCTGGCCGTAGTTACCGTAGAACGGGATGCCTGCGGCGGGTGTTTCAATAAAATTCCACCCCAGAGGCAGCTGGACATCAGGTCGCGCAAAAAGATTATTGTTTGCGAATACTGCGGACGCATTCTGGTGGACGACGAAATTGCCCAGAAAACATCATCTGACAAAGCCTGAGATTCCTCCTGAATTTTTCAAAGATACGGAAGAACCTTTTCGAGCGCTATTCCGCGTGAACCTTTGATCAGTATCTGACATCCCTTAAGAGGATTCCTTTTAAGTTCCTCTATGAGTTCATCGGTTGAGGTAAAAGCCATTGTTCTTCCTTCTTTGGAGGCATTGAGGAATTCGGGACCCACCGTAATGATTTTTTCAGCAGGAAGCGATTCAGTGAGCCGGAGGATGCGTGAATGTTCTTCGCCGGCATAGGATCCCAGTTCAAGCATATCGCCCAGAATTACCACCTTGCGGGGGTGCGGCAGAGAAGCAAAATGGAGCAGGGCAGCTTCCATGCTCGATGGGTTGGCATTGTACATATCGAGTATCAGTTCATTGTACCGGGTTTTCTGGAACTGGCTCCGGTTGTTCCGGGGCATGTACTGTTCAATTGCTGAACAAATGTCTTTTTCAGGTATTCCAAAGTGCATTCCGGTGCAAATTGCCGCCATGGCATTGGCAAGGTTATACTGTCCGACCAGATTGGTTTTTATCGTATGTCCTTCCGAACCGCCGGAAGGATACCAGGTAAAAGATAAAAAAGGTTCTTCCGGAATCAGTTGTCCCCGGCAATCACATCCGGGCTGACTGCCGTAGGTAATTTTTTTCAGGTTCAGTGGAAGCGCCTGTTCCACCAGAAGCGGGTTGTCAGCGTTAAGGAAAATGGTTCCTCCTGTTTCCTCCAGAAAACGGTAAAGTTCGGTTTTGGCCCTGATAACTCCTTCAAAGGATCCGAATCCTTCGAGGTGGGCCTTACCGATAGTGGTAATGAGGCCATAGCCGGGCAGGGCAAGGCGGCATAAAAAGTCGATTTCACCCGGGTGATTGGCGCCCATTTCAATAACGGCAATTTCTGTTTCGGAACTGATACGGAGAAGGGTCAGGGGAACTCCGATATGGTTATTGAGATTGCCTTCGGTAAAAACCACCTTTTTTTTACGCGAAAGTACTGCAGCGATAAGCTCTTTTGTAGTAGTTTTTCCGTTGCTTCCGGTGATTCCGATTACAGGAACGGGGAACTGCCGGCGGTGGTAGAAGGCAAGTTGCTGAAGTGTTTCCAGCGCATCGGGCACCAGCAGGCATTTTTCTGAAACAACGTGCTCTTTTTTGTCCACGATGGCTAATGTGCATCCTTTGCTGAGGGCATCGGCTGCATAGGCTCCTCCTTCGGAGATGTTTCCCCTGAGGCCGAAGAAAAGGGAGCCCGTATGGGCTTTTCTGCTGTCAATGACAACAGAAGGATTGTGAAGAAAAATTTGATGGAGTTCCCTTATTTCCATATCGTTTTGTTTGCCAGGAAGGAAATAAAACAGGGCTGCTGAAAACGTATTTCTGCAGCAGCCCCGTAGATTTTATTCAGCAAACGGAATCGTATTTATTTGCCGGCAGGAGGTCCGACGCGTGTCATAGCACAGCGGAATCCGAGGTCGTCGCGCGAAGCTTTTTCGTGCAGGTACCGGCGGGTACCGGGGCTGAGCCAGTAGGCACGGTCTCTCCAGCTACCGCCTTTGTAAACACGTACTTCGTCATTGATAAGCGATGCGTAATCCTGTTCTTTCTGTGCATACATGCGCTGTGAACCAGGGCCTTTATCGGCATCTTCATTGGTGTATTCAATACTTGATGTAAAGTCGCCGTCCTGGTAATTCCTGTAATCTGAGTGGTCGTAATTCCAGCGCTGGGCAGTTTTTTCAGCGGGTACGGGATGGTATCTCAGGCGGCCGAGGCTGTCTTTCTGGGCAACTTTTCCTTCTTCATCCCTTTCCAGTTCCATGAACACGTTTCCACGGAAGGGGTTGAATTCGTCAAAATCTTCAAAAGAGAGCGGACGATAGACATCGGCTACCCATTCATTCACGTTTCCGGCCATGTTGTAAAGGCCATAGTCATTGGGCCAGTAAGATTTTACAGGAGCCGGTATTTCGGCATTATCGTTAAGATTTCCGGCAGTACCCATCATGTCGCCACGGCCACGGACAAAGTTAGCCCGCATCTCGCCTCTGTATTTTTTAACATCGTTCCGCACGTTGTGTCCGTTCCATGGATAAATACGGCGTTCATAAATTCTTTCGTCATAGGAGTTGCCAATGAGGGCAAAGGCTGCGAATTCCCATTCGGCTTCGGTCGGGAGGCGGTATTTCGGCAGGAGAATTCCGTCTTCCAGACGCACTTTTCTTTCTTCTTTGTTCGGATCAAGGGAAGGCAGGTTTTGTTTTACCAGGCCTTCGTACTGGCCGGCAAGGTATGCATCGGTATTGAAGTTTTCCGCTCCCTGCTGGTTGGGATCCCACTGAAGAATTCCTTTGTCGATCAGAATTTTTTCATTCACCCTGTCAGTTCTCCAGGCACAGTAATCATTGGCCTGCAGCCAGTTGACACCTACTACCGGATACTCATTGTAAGCGGGATGCCTGAAATAGTATTGCACGTAAGGTTCATTGTAAGCCAGCGGCCTTCTCCATACGAGCGTATCGGGCAGGGCATTTTTATAAACATCGGGGTACTGGGCAAAAACCCTGCTGATCCAGTAAAGGTATTCACGGTAGTCTACATTTCGCACTTCGGTTTCGTCCATATAGAACGAACTGACAGTAACCCGGCGGGGAACATTGTTCCAGTCGAACATGACATCCTGTTCAACCCGGCCCATGGTAAATGAACCACCTTCAATGAACACCAGGCCAGGACCTGTTGTCTGTTCATATTTGGTCACAACTTCAAAACCACCGTTTTCACGATCATTATATGCCCATCCTGTTTTTGTTGATTCCTTGCCGGATTGTGTGATGTCTCCGCCGCTTTTACAGGAGGACAAAACAAGAGTTCCAGCTACTAAAACAGCTAAAAAAACTGCCTTGATTTTCATAGGAGTTTTGATTTGATTCAGATTCAAATATACACAAAAATTTTTTTGATGTACAAACATAACTAAATTTTGGGACATTTTATTGCATGAATGGTTTTTCTTTTCTTTATCTGGTCAACTTTTAATGAACAGGTAACTTCCCAGGAACCTTTCCGGGGAAGCCGGGAAGCTGACAAAGCGTCGGCATCGTACGAAACAGCCACCTGGAGGCGTCCCGCATTCATTCCGGCAAGGGCAACCACGGTAATCCAGCTGAGGTTGGTATTGCTTCGGGCCCAGATACCGGCATAAAGCGGTTTAACTGAAAAATAGCTTCCTGTCTGAATCAGTGTCAGATTGCCCTGATGCCAGAATGTGAGGTTGGGCGAAATGCTGAGAGGCTGCAAGCTCAGAAGGCTCCGCGAAATTTCGAAGTTATAACCGGCATGGGCCGTAACACGCAACGGAATCCGGTATCCGCCTGACAGCAAAGGCCGGGTCAGATGGTGGGCCGATGCCCCAAAATACATGGACCGGTAAACTGCTGCAAAGCCTGTTGCGAAATCGGGAACTGTTTTACCGGGAGGCAGGCCGGTCTCATTTCCCGGAAGGGTTGTCAGAGTGGCCGGGTCAATCTGATCGGGGAACAGAAGCTCCGAAGTATTAAATCCGCTTTGAATTCCTCCGGCCTGTATGGCAAAACTGGCCGATAGGGCTGAGGAGATCACGGCCTCATAACTGTAAATGCATTCAGCCCGCGTAATAGAAAAAAGTCCGGAATAGTTTTCCCGAACCACCGCAAATCCTGCTGCTCCATGTATCCGTTCGACCGGCAGGCTGGCTGAAACGCCATAGTACCGGAAAGGGTTATTCAGTTGAAGCCATTGGCTCCGGTGAAAAACAGAAACCGATCCGTATCCGCGGGCTCCTGCAAAGGCGGGGTTCAGATTCAGCAACTGCTCATACGGCTGCGAATAAACAGCATCCTGAGCGGAAACCGATATATTGATCACCTGCATGACGAACAATATAAACCACCACCGGCGTAAAACAATTCCTGTAATTTTCACTAAGTTTACACCCGACAACATTGGCTTGTTGCAATAAATATACGAAGATAACGTTTAATGGTTACATTTTCTTGCCTGTTCATTCTCCGATGAAGATATTTTTTCAGCATAAAAAACGGAAGGTTCTGTTGGTTCTGTTCTCCTGCTTAATACTGGTACCGGACATATACTCCCAGCAGGTGTATTTCCGCAGGCTGCAATGGCATGAGCCGCATCAGGTGATGATTGACAGCATCCGCAAAAAGATTCCTTCCTTCGATGGGGCCGTATATCCCGACAGCCTGTTCACACTTCCTTATTTTCAGGAACTGTTTCCGGGCAGGGCAGGGATGCGGGTCAGCATTCTGCCCGGGGCAGTGTACGAGCCTGTTCCCGAAGAAGAAAGGCAGGATCTTGGTCTTCTTCCGGATACATTGTCATTTACTGTTTTTCTGTCCACTGAAAGAAAGAAGACAGTTACTGTACTTCGGGTTCTCCCGTTCAGAAAAAATCCTGACTCAGGAATCCCTGAAAGGCTGGTTTCTTTCAGGATCTACATTACTCCATCTGAACAAATGGCAGAGACAGCCCGGAAAAGTGCCGGAATCCGGAGCACTGCATCATTAATGGCAAGCGGTAAATGGTACCGGATTAAGGTTGCGGAAAACGGTATCTATAAACTGACCTATGCCCGTTTACAGGAACTTGGATTTGCCGATCCTTCCAGAGTCAGGTTATTCGGATACGGTAGCGGGATGCTTCCGGTGGTTCCGGGGCAGAGGACGCTTGATGATATGGCGGAAGTTCCCGTTTTTTTTAACAAAGGCTCTGACGGTGTTTTCGGACCCGGGGATTACCTGTTGTTCTATGCAGAGGGCCCGGTAAAGAGGTATTATAATGAGTCGCAGTCCATGTTTCGTCACACGGTTCATGGCTTCAGTAATTTTGCCTGGTATTTCATTTCCGATGTTCAGGGGCTGAGGAAAGAAATAGAAGAATATGATCCCGGTCAGGCCGGTGCGGTAAAAAGCATTACCACCTTTCCTGAACATCAGTGGCATGAGAACGAGTTGGTCAATCTGATCCGTTCAGGCTCCCAGTGGTTTGGAGAGGCATTTGATGTGAACGTATCGCGAAGTTTCAGTTTTGCCATACCTGATATAAATCCGGCCGTTCCGGTAAAGGTTTTTGTGACGGCTGCCGGACGTTACAGCAGTACTACTTCACTTTCGGTTCAGGTTAACAATGCTTTCCTTGGCAGCATCAGCTTTTCCCCTGTTAGTTTGTCGAGTTCAACCGGGAATTATGCATCGTATGGACAAGCGTCGTATACAGTTTCTGTGGCGGGATCCCCTGTTACAGTCACCCTGCAGTACAACCGGCCTGACCTTGCGGCAGTTGCGTGGCTTGACTATATTGATATCACCGCAGAAAGGATGCTTCGTATGACCGGTAATTATTTTGCCTTCCGGTCGGTTCCTCAGACCTCCTCCGGTGAACTGGCTGAATATGTTCTGGAAAATGCCACCGAAGATCTTCAGGTATGGGAAGTTACGGATATTCATCGGATACGGAAGATGAAGACTGCTTTGGCAGGATCGGTTTTGCGGTTCAGATACCCTGCCGACTCGGTAAGGGAGTTTATTGCATTCCGGCCTTCGGCAGATTTTTCCGCACCTGTTACCCAGGGGGAAGATGTGGGGCCGGCACCCAATCAGAATATTCATGGGGCTGGTCCGGCCGATATGATCATTATTACCCATCCGGCCTTCATAACCCAGGCCGAAGAACTGGCCCGGATACGGCGGGAAAATGATGGCCTGCGGGTACATGTGTTTACGGCCCAGCAGGTTTATAACGAGTTTTCATCAGGCACACCCGATGTTTCTGCTATTCGTGATGCGGTAAAATTGTTTTATGACAAAGCATCCTCGGAGGACGATCTGCCGCGATACCTTCTGCTTTTTGGCGATGGCTCCTTTGATAACCGGAATCAGAATCCGGCCAATCCGAACTATATTCTTACCTACCAGTCTCCCAATTCGATCACGCAAACTGCCTCGTATGTGAGCGATGATTTTTTTGGCATGCTGGATGACGGGGAACTGCTGACCAGCGGCATGCTGGATGTCGGCGTGGGCCGGTTGCCCGTAAAATCGGCAAACGAAGCCGATGCCGTACTGGAGAAACTGAAAAATTACCGGAATATGGCCGTTCATGGCGACTGGAACAATCTGATTACCATGATAGGCGATGATGAGGACAACGGTACCCACATGTACCAGAGTGACCTGCTTGCCACTTATCTGGACGAGAATTATCCGGAGTTCAATATTGAAAAGATTTATCTGGACGCATACAGGCAGGTTTCTTCTTCCACCGGTACCACCTATCCGGATGTGAACAAGGCGATTAATCTGCGGATGAAGAAGGGTGCACTGATTGTCAATTATGTGGGTCATGGCAATGAAAACGGCCTGGCACACGAACGGATTCTTCAGACTGCCGATATCAAAGGTTGGGAAAATACCGGAAAGTTACCGCTATTTGTCACTGCCACCTGTGAATTCAGCCGGTTTGATGATGTGAAGATCAGCGGAACCAATTACAGTGATGCTACTTCGGCCGGTGAGCAGGTTCTCCTGTGTCAGGGCGGGGGAGGGATTGCCCTGTTGAGTACCAGCAGGCTGGTTTATTCGGGTCCGAATTTTGTTCTGAACGAAAATTTCTATAAACAGATTTTCAGACGAAATGCGGATAATACGCCTCTCAGGCTGGGGGATGTCATCAGGTTTACCAAAAACAGTTCCGGTTCAGGTACGAACAAATTGAATTTTGTTCTGCTGGGCGATCCTTCTCTTGTTCTGGCCTACCCGCAGTGGAAAATTGTTGTTGATTCCCTGAACGGAATTCCTGTTCAGGACTTTGCCGATACGGTCAAGGCGCTTGGCAGCATGATGGTTTCGGGGCATATTGAAGATGCCGGGGGGAATTTTGCTCCGGATTTCAGGGGCAATCTGGTGGCAGCGCTGTTCGACAAGCCGGCCATAATTACCACACTCAACAATGACGGAGAAGGGAGTTTTCAATATTCCAGCTTCAATAGCATTTTGTTTAAAGGGCAGGCAAAAGTTGCGGAAGGGAAATTCCGGTTCAGGCTTTTTGTGCCCAAGGACATCAATTACCTGCCGGGAAAGGGGAAAATAAGCCTGTATGCAAAATCAGACGCTACGCAGGCCAACGGTGTTTTGCAGAACATTGTTATAGGCGGTATTTCTCCGCAGGCGGAAACCGATAATGAGGGCCCTTTCATTCGGTTGTATTTGAACGATACCCTTTTCAGGGACGGAGGAGTAACTTCCGAAAATCCGGTACTGATTGCCTTACTGCAGGACGAGCACGGGATCAATACCACCGGTAGCGGAATAGGTCACGATATCACTGTGATTCTTGACAATGAAGAGCGGTTTGTACTGAATGATTTTTATATAGCTGAGCCCGACGATTACCGGCAGGGACGCGTGGAATTCCCTCTTTCCGGTCTGGTGCCGGGCCTGCACACCCTTCAGTTCAAAGCCTGGGACACCTATAATAACTCGTCGGAGGCCTCTATTTCGTTTGAGGTATTCCAATCCGACGCTCCCATGATCAGCAGGCTGTACAATTATCCCAATCCTTTCAGTGATTATACGGCATTGGTTCTGGAGCACAATCAGGCAGGGAAAAGCGCGGTGCTGCAGCTTCAGATCTATTCTCTGACGGGCGAAATGGTGTATTCGTGGAGCGAACCGCTCAGTGCTTCGGGTTTTGTTACCATTCCCGTAATATGGTCTGGAGTGAGCCCTTCAGGGAGAAAACTTCCCGGAGGTGTTTATCTCTACAAGGTAACGATTGTCAACAGCCAGGGAAGAACTGATAGCAAAAGTGGCAGAATGATGGTTATCCGCTGATTTTTTTTACCGGTTGGGCAATAAATTTTATATTTGTCAGGTTTACTAAATGGGAAAGAATAAAATTGTTAATATGGCACAAATAAAAACTGCAAAACTTGTCTTTCTGAGCATTGTGTTCATGACCGTACAGTTTGTTGTTCAGGCGCAAAGCACGATTCCCATCGGACAGCTGAACGGAAGCGAACCAAATACCATTGAAACAACCGTTCCTTTTCTGACCATAGCCCCTGATTCCCGGTCAGGTGCGATGGGAGATATTGGTGCGGCAACAACTCCCGACATCAATTCCCAGCACTGGAATCCGGCCAAATATGCTTTTATTAAAGAAAAAGGAGGAGTAGCTCTCTCTTATACACCATGGCTTCGCAATCTGGTGAACGACATCAACCTGGCCTACCTGATTGGATATTACCGTATTGATCGCCAGCAGGTTATAAGTGGTTCACTGCGGTATTTTTCGCTGGGGCAGATTGATTTTACTGACAATAACGGGAATTTCATTAAGCCTTTCAATCCGAACGAATTTGCCATTGATGCCGGATATGCCCGCCTCTTTTCCGATAAAATTTCAGGAGCAATTGCGTTTCGCTTCATACGGAGCGATCTGACAGGAAACATTTATGTGGAAGGTGTGGGCGGAGAAACAAAACCCGGTGTGGCCTTTGCTGCCGATGTTGCAACATACTACCATACCCCGGTAAAGTTAAAGGATAAGGATGGAGAACTGGCGTTTGGGGTTGATATTTCCAATATCGGTACCAAGATATCGTATACTGATAATCAGCAAAAGAGCTTTATTCCCATTGACCTGCGAATTGGCAGCCGGCTGACTACTGAACTGGACGAATTCAATTCCCTGTCGTTTGCCCTCGATCTGAACAAGTTGCTTGTGCCGACAAGTCCCATCTACGATACGGCTACGGTAAACGGAAAACCAAAGATTTTGTACGGCAAAGATCCCAATGTATCGGTACCCGTCGGTATGCTCCAGTCGTTTTATGATGCCCCCGGAGGATTCAAGGAAGAAATGCGCGAAATTATGTTTTCAGCCGGGGTTGAATACATTTACAGGAGCCAGTTTGCCGTGCGGGGAGGATATTTCCATGAGGACAAGACCAAAGGCAACCGCAAGTATTTTACCGTTGGTTTTGGAATGAAGCTGAATGTATTTGGGCTCGACTTTGCCTATCTTGTGCCTGTTTCAGGACGTCAGAATCCGCTGGCCAATACGGTGAGGTTTACCCTTTCCTTCCTGTTTGAAAAGCAGAAGAAGAGCAAATAGCTGATATATTTCCAAAAAAACTGCCGGAAAGATGGCATTTGTTTCCGGCAGAACAGTTTATCAGGAAGCCACAATCAGTACAGATACATGCGGATAGGATTCGGATATGATATTCACAGGCTGAAGGAAGGAATTCCTTTGGTGCTTGGCGGTGTGAATGTTCCTTCCGACAGGGGATGTGTGGCACATTCCGACGGGGATGTTCTTCTTCATGCCCTTATGGATGCCATGCTCGGAGCGGCAGGATTGCGCGATATCGGGTGGCACTTTCCCGACAGCTCCGAAGAGTTCAGGGGTATTGACAGTAAAAAACTTCTTGTACGGGTGAGAGATCTTATTTCGGAACAGGGGTTCAGGGTTGGGAACATCGATACCACAGTACTGCTGGAAAAGCCCAGAATCAGGGATTTTATTCCCCAGATGCAGCAGGTACTGGCCTCTCTTTTGAATATTTCTCCTTCGCAGATTGGAATCAAGGCCGGAACGAATGAGGGTGTGGGAGAAGTGGGTCAGGGCCTGGCTGTTGCCGCCTGGGCTGTGGTTCTTCTGGAAGAAAAGTAAACGGTACCGCATGGCTGATATGGCGCAGGGAAATACTCAGGAGCTTCAGGTGCTGGTTTTTCAACGCAACGATTGTTCTGTTTGTCACGCTATTGAACCAAAGCTGAAGGAACTTTTCAGCCGATATGCCTTGTTGCAGGTAAAATGGATTGATGTTGAAGAAATACCGGAGATGGCGGGCCGGTATCTGGTTTTCACTGTTCCGGCGGTACTGCTTCTCTATGAAGGAAAGGAACAGTTCCGTCTTGTACGAAATTTCGCCCTGTCGGAACTGGAACAAAAAATCAATAAGGTTTTGCAGTATTTCTGACAGAATATCTTACCGTGTAAGAATATTCTGCACGGTATTGATTTCACTCTGATCATCGACAGTATAGGTAAGGGAGATCTGATCGAATCGTCCGTTCACACTTCCGCTTCCTGAGATCGAAAAACCATCTACCGTCTGGACAGGAATGCTCAGGTAATACCCCTGAATCAGGATGCGTACCTTTCTGGATTGTCCGAGCTGATAGA